>NZ_JBVILR010000009.1:96389-284800 GCF_055580265.1 Streptomyces sp. NPDC032091
CACCCCTCCCCCCCCCCCTCCCCCCCCTCCCCCCCCCCCCCTCCCCCCCCCCCCCCCCCCCCCCCCCCCCCCCCCCCCCCCCCCCCCCCCCCGCGACCGTTTCCAGAGCTCAGTCCTTCGCTTCCGGTTGTCTCGGGGGAAGGTCCGGAACGGCGAAGAAGGGCAGCCTCAGTGCCCCGAAGGCCTCCTTCGGGACGGCCGGACGGACCGGTTCCACCGCCGCGAGGCGCCGGTACGCCTCCCCCTGCGCGGGCCGCGGGTCCGCCTCGCCGCGGTTCGGCCAGTACGACATCGCCCGCTCGGCCTGGGCCGTGATGGTCAGGGACGGGTTGACTCCGAGGTTGGCGGAGACCGCCGAGCCGTCGACCACCGAGATCCCCGGGTGCCCGTACAGCCGGTGGTAGGGGTCGACCACGCCCTCCTCGGGGGTGGCGCCGATGGGGCAGCCGCCGAGGAAGTGCGCGGTCAGCGGGGTGCCCATCAGCTCGCCGACGTTGCTGCCGGGGAAGCCGTTGATCTCCTCGGCCAGCAGGGTCGCGGCCCGGGTCGCCTCGGCGATCTGCACGGGGTTGGGGGCGCCGTGGCCCTGGCGGGCCGTCAGCAGGCCCTTGCCGGGCCCGCGGGGCTTGCGGTAGGTCGTCAGGGAGTTGTCCAGCGACTGCATGACCAGGCCGATGATGGTCCGCTCCGACCAGCGCCGGTTCGACAGGGACCGCGCCAGCTGCACGGGGTGGCGTGCGGTGCGGGCGAACCAGGCACGGACCCGGTGGGCGCTGTGGGGCACCTGGAGGACGGTCAGGAACCCCATGGCGTTGGAGCCCTTGCCGTAGCGGACGGGCTCGATGTGGGTGTCGGCGTTCGGGTGCACGGACGAGGTGATGGCCACGCCCCGGGTGAAGTCGGCCCGGGCCTCGCCGGGGTGGCGCCGGCGGTAGCGGCGGTCGTCGGTCTGGGCACCGACCAGGCCCTCGGAGTTGGTGCGGGTCAGGTCGCCGAGCCGGTCCGAGAGACGGGGCAGTTCGCCGCGGTCCTTCATGGTGTGCAGCAGGGTCTGGGTGCCGTACGTCCCCGCCGCGACGACCACATGACGGGCGCGCAGCACCTTGGCGCGGCCGGAGCGGCGGTGGTCGGTGGGGACGGTGCGCACGCGGTAGCCGCCGTCGGGGTGTTCGGCGAGGGCGGTGACGGTGGTCATGGGGTGGATGACGGCGCCGGCGCGTTCGGCCAGGTGCAGGTAGTTCTCGTTCAGGGTGTTCTTGGCTCCGTGCCGGCAGCCGGTCATGCACTCGCCGCATTCGGTGCATGCCGTGCGGGCGGGCCCGGCGCCGCCGAAGTAGGGGTCGGGGACCTCCTGCCCGGGGCGGACCTTGCGCTGCCCCTCGGCGTCCTCGCCGTCGCCGAAGAAGACGCCGACGGGCGCCATGTGGAAGGTGTCGCCGACGCCCATCTTCTCGGCGGCCGCCTTGAGGTGGACGTCGGAGGGGGTCATCGTCGGGTTGAGCCGTACCCCGAGCATCCGCTTGGCCTGCTCGTAGTACGGGGCGAGTTCCGCCTGCCAGTCGGTGATGGAGGCCCACTGCCGGTCCTCGAAGAAGGCGGCGGGCGGCACGTAGAGGGTGTTGGCGTAGTTGAGGGAGCCGCCGCCCACGCCGGCGCCCGCGAGCACCATCACGTTGCCGAGCAGGTGGATGCGCTGGATCCCGTACAGCCCGAGGGCGGGTGCCCACAGGTAGTTGCGCAGGTCCCAGCTGTTGCGGGGCAGGCTCTCGCGGGTGAAGCGGCGGCCTGCCTCCAGGACGCCGACCCGGTAGCCCTTCTCGGTGAGCCGCAGCGCCGAGACCGACCCTCCGAAGCCCGATCCGATGACGATGACGTCGTAGTCGTATGCGTGGTCGTACGACACTGCGCGGTGCCTCCCGGCGGTCGGTCGTGCCTGTGCCCTGGGGTGCTGCGGTGACTGGTGCGGCGGCGTGCGGGCGGCCTGCGGTTGCCTAGCGGAAGCGGAGGGCCTTGAGGACCTTGAGGCTGCGGGTCATGAACTCGGCGTACCGCGCGTCGTCCATGCCCAGCGAGGGCGCCATCGGCAGCAGCCGCTGGTGGGCCACGGTCTGGGCCTCGGTGTACTTGAGGATGCCCTCGGAGCCGTGCCGGCGGCCGAGCCCGGAGTCCTTCATGCCGCCCATGGGGGCCTGGGCGCTGCCGTAGGCGGGGGCGTAGCCGTCGTTGATGTTGACGGTGCCGGTGCGCAGGCGGGCGGCGACGGCGTGGCCGCGGCGGGCGTCCTTGGTCCAGACGCTGGAGTTGAGGCCGTAGGCGGTGGCGTTGGCCTGGGCGACGGCCTCGTCCTCGTCGGTGAACCGGTAGATCGAGACGACCGGGCCGAAGGTCTCCTCGGCGCAGACCGCCATGGGGGTCTCGACCCCGTCGAGGATGGTGGGCTCGTAGAAGAGGGGGCCGATGTCGGGGCGGGCCGTGCCGCCGGCGACGAGGGTGGCGCCCTTGGCGACGGCCTCGTCGACGTGCCGCCGCACGGTCTCCAGCTGCCGTTCGCCGACGAGGGAGCCCATGTCGGCGCCGTAGGCGAGGGAGGCGCCGAGCCGCATGGCCTTGGTGCGGGCGGCGAAGCGCTCGACGAAGGCGTCGGCTATGGAGGCGTGGACGTAGAGCCGCTCGATGGAGATGCACAGCTGGCCGGCGGAGGAGAAGCAGGCGCGGACGGCTCCGGCGGCGGCCTTCTCCACGTCGGCGTCGTGCAGGACGAGCATGGCGTTCTTGCCGCCGAGTTCGAGGGAGACCCCGACGAGGCGGGCGGCGGCGCCCTGGGCGACCTCGCGGCCGGTGCGGGTGGAGCCGGTGAAGGAGACGTAGTCGGCGTGCCGGACCACCTCGGGGCCGACGACGGGGCCCTCGCCGAGGACGATCTGGAAGACCTCGGCGGGCAGGCCCGCCTCGATGAGCAGGTCGCGGGCCCACAGGGCGGTCAGCGCGGTCTCGGTGTCGGGCTTCATGACGACGGCGTTGCCCGCGACGAAGGCCGGCAGGGCGTCGCCGACGGAGAGTTCGAGGGGGTAGTTCCAGGGGGCGATCTGGCCGACGACCCCGCGCGGCTGGCGCAGCTCGGTGACCTTGGTGAGGGTGGGCATGGCGCCCGTGTGGCCCTTGGGGCGCAGGTAGGAGGGGGCCTTGCGGCCGTAGTGGCGGGCGGCGACGGCGACGGCCTGGACCTCTTCGTGGGCGTGCAGGCGGGCCTTGCCGGTCTCCAGCTGGATGAGGTCGAGGACCTCGGACTGGCGGGCGAGGACCAGGTCGTGGAAGCGCAGCAGGACGGCGGCGCGCTGCCGCACGGGCAGCGCGGCCCAGGCGGGCTGGGCGGCGCGGGCCCGGGCGAAGGCCTCGGCCACGTCCTCGGGGGTGGCCTCGGGGAGGTCCGCCAGCTTGGCCCCGGTGAAGGGGGTGTGGTTGGCGGTGCTGCCGGAGCCGATGACTCCGCGGGTGAGCCGGGTGACGAGGGCGGGTGTCACCACGTCGGCGGCGGTACGGGCGCCCGCCGGCGCCGGGGCGACCGGGTTGGTGGGCCCGGGTGCGGAGCGGAGGGGGGCGGCAGCAGCCTTCGAGTCCGTCATGGCGGTGAGCGTATTGCGCCCGGGGGGCTTTGGGTACCCGTGGGTAACCGGATTTTGCCAAGTGTGCCAGTAATCGCTGGCGCGGTGACCGGTCAGCCCTTCTTCGGTGCCGGTTCCCAGCCGCTGAGGGCCGTGTCGAACCGCTGGCGGGTCGTCGCCCAGTCCTCGGCGGGGCCCGTCATGTAGATCGCGTACTCGGTGCCGTTCTTGTCGACGTACATCTGCTCGATGGCCCGGCGCGGTCCGGCGTGCACCCCCTTCTCGGTCCACGTGAAGTCCCACAGCACGGCCTGGGTGGTGTCCCGGAAGGTGTTCGGGTTGAGCTTCTGCCGCTTGTAGTCCGTCCGCTTCGCCACCTGCTTCTCCAGGTCGAGCAGGTGCGCGTACGGGTTCGGGTAGTCCGGGGTGGGGTCGGCGGCGATCCGGATGTAGTGCTTGCCGTTGTCCCCGGTGTAGTCGATCTGGTTGCCGTCCACCTGGCGGGTCCAGCCCTCCGGGACGAACAGGGTGAAGCCCGCCGGGTCGGTGACCTCGGTGTAGCCCTGCGGCGGGGCGTCGGCACCCGCGTCCTGTCCGTCGGGGGCGGAGACGTTCTTGTCATCCGGACCCGCGTTGTCCGGGGCGTCCCCCCCGGTCAGCTTCAGCACGCCGAAGACCCCGCCGCCGCCGAGAAGCGCCGCGACGAGGGCGACCCCCGCGATCCGCCGCAGCCGGCCCGGCGTGCGCCAGGCGGGTGCCGGCGGCCGCTCGGCGGGCTCGGTGGCCGCCGTCCGGGCGGGCGCGGGCTCCGGCGCCGGGGGGACGGCCTCCCGGGCGGGGGCCCGTTCCTCGGCGCTCACCGCGCGGGTGGGCACGTACGCGTGCGCCGCCTTGGGCTCGCGGCCCTCCATCGCCTCGATCAGCATCCGCTCGGCCTCCGCCGCCGAGGGCCGCTCGGCCGGGTCCTTGCGCAGCAGGGCGGTGATGACCGGGCCGAGGGCGCCGGACTGGCGCGGGACCGGCGGCTCGTCGTTGACCACGGCCTGGAGGCTGGAGATCGGAGACGTCCGGCGGAACGGCGAGCGGGCCTCGACGGCCGTGTACAGGGTGGCGCCCAGGGACCACAGGTCCGAGGACGGGTCGGGGGCGCCGCCGGTCACCCGCTCGGGGGCCAGGTAGTCGATGGAGCCGACGAGTTCACCGGTCCGGGTGATGGAGGAGTCGCCCTCGATCGCCGCGATCCCGAAGTCGGTGAGCAGCACCCGGCCGTCCTTGGCCAGCAGCACGTTCCCCGGCTTGACGTCCCGGTGCATGACGCCGACCGCGTGCGCGGCGCGCAGCGCGCCCAGGACGTGCAGGCCGATCCGCGCCGCCTCGCGGGGCTCGATCCGCCCGGCCGCCTTGGCGGCCTCGGCGAGGGAGGGGCCGTCGACGTACTCCATGACGATCCACGGCCGGTCGTCGTGGTCCAGCACGTCGTGGACGGTGACGACCGCCGGGTGCTGGATCCTGGCCGCCGCCCGGGCCTCCTTCTGCGTCCGGGCGTGCAGGACCTCCCGGTCGGCCTGGGCCACGTACAGGACCGCCGTCAGTTCCTTGACGGCGACCGTCCTGTGCAGCAGCTCGTCGTGGGCGCGCCACACCTTGCCCATGCCACCGCTGCCGATCGGCTCCACGAGCCGGTACCGGCCCGCGAGTACCGCGCCCGCGCCTGTCTGCTGTTCCACGAATTCCCGCCGCTCTGTGCACTCCGGGCCAGATTACGGAGCCTGCGCGCCGTGCCGGAACCGGGCGTGGCCGGTGAGACAGCACTGTGACGCAATCGCCGTACTGATCGGCCGTCAGCCTCCGGCCTGGTAACTGGCCGTGGCCTTGTCGAAGACGTCGGTGACCCGGTCCTGGTTGTCCTCCGGTCCCGTGACCATGACCACGTGGTAGGCGCCCCCGAGCGCGACGACGAAGTTGCGGGCGAGCAGGGAGCGTCCCGCCGCGTCGATCCACGTGTAGCGGCCGGTCACCCGCAACTGCTGGCCCACCCGGGTGGACTTCACGTCACCGCCGGAGGCCCAGGTGGAGTTGCGGTAGGGGGCCAGCTCCGCCTCCTTGTCCTTCTGGTAGCCGATCGGGTCCGGGGAGCCGCCCTCGACCCGGTCCCGGCCGGGGACCACGATCAGGGTGAACTGGCCCTGGGTGTAGCGGACCTGGCCGGCCTCGTTGAGCGACTGCCGCTCCCACCCGTCGGGGACGGCGACCGTGAAGTGCGCCGGGTCCTGCTGGAGGGTGTAGCCCTCGGGGGCCTGCTGCGCCGGCGGCTGCGCGCCGGAGGGCCGCGGCGCCGGCTGCGACTGCTGCGGGGGCTTCCCGGTCTTGGGCGCTGCCGGGGTGGAGGGCGCCGGGCTCTGGGCGGCCGTGGGCTGCCGGTCCCGGCCGGCCTCCCGGTCGTCGGAGCCCGGCAGGAACAGCATCGCGTACGCCACCCCGGCCGCGAGCAGCGCCAGGACCCCGACCAGCAGGGTCCGGCCGAGGGAACGCGGCGTGCGTGGGGCGTCGCGGTTGCGGTGGCGGCCGTGCACGTCCCCGCGGCGGCGCACCTCGGGCAGGCGGGCTGGGTCCGGCTCCGGGAGCGGGAGGACGAACGCGCCGTCGGGTTCGGGGGCGGAGCGGACCAGCGAGCGCAGCCAGCCGCGCAGCTCCTCGAAGTCGGGCCGCTCGGTGGGGTCCTGGCGCAGCAGGGACTCCACGACCGGGCGCAGCGGGCCGCATTCCTCGGCGAAGGCGGGGGGCTCGGCGCAGACCATGTCCACGAGCTCCGCGACGCTCTCCTCCGGGTACGGGGCGTGGCCCTGCACGGCCCGGTACAGCAGGGCGCCGAGGGCCCAGAGGTCGGTGGCGGGGCCGACGGGCGCGGCCAGCTGCCAGGGGCCGCCGTGGACGGGGCCGGCCTGTTCGGGGGCCCAGCGTTCGGTGACGGGCCCGACGACGGCCATCCGGGTCTGCCGGGCCCGCTCGGCGTCGAGCCCGGTCCGGGGCCCGCCGCCGCCCTGCCCGGGACCTCCGCCCCAGGATCCGGCGGCCCCGGACCCGTCGGCCCGGGCGGGCGCGGGGGGCCGGGGGGCCGGGGGGCGGGGCGTACGGGCTTCGGGGGCGCGGGGGCCCGGGACGGCAGGGGCGGCGGATCCGGCGGGGTGCCGCCGGACGACGGGCAGGGCGGCGGTGGCTTCGGGCGGGTTCCCCTCGGAGGCGCCGCTCGCGGGCCAGGGCCGGCCCTCGCCCGGGCGGGTGGCGGGCGGCGGGGGGTCGGCCTGGTGGTAGCCCTGCGGGAGGGCGAGCGCCGCCGGCAGCGCGGGCCGGGGCGGTTCGGCGGGCGGCTCGGCGGGCGGCTCGGGCCGCTGCGGGCCGGGCTCCGCGGACGGGGCCCTCTCCGGCTGCGGGGAGGGGCTCTGCTCCGGGCGGCGGGGGGCGGCGCCGTGCCAGGGGGTGGCGGCGGTGTCCGGACCGCCGTACGGGTACGCGTACTCCTGCGGCAGGTCGGCGCCGGTCGGCGGGAGCTTCGGGACGACCACCGGTCCCCGTACCCCGCGCTCCTGGGCCACCTTCTCGGCGGCGGCCCGGGAGCCGGCCCGGTAGGCGGCGATGGTCCCGGCGCGGGCGGCGGCCAGGGCGTCGTCCAGGGTCCCGGC
Source organism: Streptomyces sp. NPDC032091 (assembly GCF_055580265.1). NCBI lineage: Bacteria > Bacillati > Actinomycetota > Actinomycetes > Kitasatosporales > Streptomycetaceae > Streptomyces > Streptomyces sp. NPDC032091. The sequence continues at coordinate 103,672 of NZ_JBVILR010000009.1, forward strand.
GGGCCGGGCGGCGGGGCCGGACGGGGCGGGCGGGGCCGGGGGCCCGGACGGAACCGGGGGCTCCGGCGGGGCGGGCGGGGCGGGCTCCGGGAGGATGTGGTCGGAGTAGCGCGGCCCTGTGTCGTACCCGGGCGCCACCAGCGGGGCGTACTCGGGCCGAAGTCCGCCGGGGCCGTCGGGCGGGGCCTCCCAGGGAGCGGCCGAGGGGTCCGGGTCCGTACCGCCGCCGTCCCCGGGCTCCTCCGGCGGCACCGGGTCGTAGCCGCACAGGGCGTCCTCGGCGGCTCCGGCGGCGAGCCCGGTGAGCACGACCCGGCCGTCCTCGCATATCAGGACCGTGCGGACGGTGATGTTGCGGTGCGTCCAGCCGTGCGCGTGCAGCACCCGCAGGGCGGTCAGCACGTCCGAGGCGACCTCCGCCGCCCGGTAGGGGTTCAGCGGTTCGTCGGCGATCAGCGCGGCCAGCGGCCTGGCGGGGACGAGTTCGCTCACTATCCACAGCGACCCGTCCTCGGCGAACACGTCGAAGACCTGGTCGAGGCGCGGATGGTCCGGTACGGACGCGGCGGCCTGGGCGGCGGCGATCGCCCGGCGCACCGCGGGGAGTTCCCCGGTGGAGGCCGGCGCCGCACGGGTTCCGTCCAGCAGTTCGGCGTCCACGACCTCGGGCAGCGGCACGTGCCGGACCAGGACTTCCTGCCCCGTACGGGTGTCGAAGGCGCGGGTCTCGATCAGCTCGTGGGCGTCGGACGGCGGCAACGGCAGGCGGTAGCGGTCGGCCAGGATCCGGCCGGCGTAGTCCTCCACATCGCCTCCCCCGAGTGCGGTGGGTCCCCCAGGGCCCCCGCTGACACGATACGTGGCCGGGGCCGCCCGCGTCCCGGGCTTGCGAGGGCCGTCAGCCCAACTGCTGGAAGGTGTCGAAGGCGGTGTTGCGGATCTGCGTGCATTCGGGGCCGTCCCACTGGTCGGACGGGCAGCTGATCATGATGGCGTAGCCGTTCCTGGCGTCCGCCCTGAAGCCGCGGTCGAGCACGCGGATCTTCATGCCCTGGTCCTCGCGCTCGAACTCCAGGTCGGCGACGGTGGGGTAGCCCCGGTATTCGACGGGTTCGAGGCGGATCTGGTGGTAGTTCTTGCTGCTGCCGGCCAGGCCCGGGACCATCTCGGTCCAGGCGGCGCGGGCGTCGCTGCCCGGGGTGTCGGTGTGGTCGACCTGGATACGGGGGTAGCCGCCGGAGCGGCTGTATATCGCGCCCGAGTTCTTCCCGGCGGTGCCCGTCTGGTGGAAGCCGTCGGGCATCGCCATGGCGAACTGGAAGCTCAGGTCCGTCACCTTCGTGAACCCGGCGGGCAGTGCGCCGCCGGAGCCGGAGCCGCCCGGGCTGGCGCCCTGGCCCTGGCTCTGCCCCTGCCCCTGCTGCTGGTTCTGGGCGGGGTCGGCACCGGGGCTCGCGCCCGACGCGGCCGGGCCCGGGCTGCCGCTCGCGGCCGGGGTCGGGGCGGGCGAGGAAACCTGGGACGCGGCCGGGGAGTTGCCCGGGGACCGGTCGGCGGAGGCCGACGGGGTGGCCCCGCCCTTGCCCTCGTTCTTCCGGCCGTCGTCGTCCTGGCCGCTGACCGCGTAGGCGATGAGCGAGCCGATGACCGCCAGCACCACGACCACGCCGGCTATGGCGAGGACGATGGTGCGGCGCGGCATCACGTCGGTGAGCGATGCCGGGGCCACCGTCGAGGGCCGCTGCGGGGCCTCGGTGGCGGAGGCGGCCGCCGCCTCGGCGGCCGCCGCCTTGCGGGCGGCCTTCAGCGCGGCGCGGGTGCGGTCGCGCTGCTCGCGCTCGCGGCGCTCGCGCTCCTTCTTCGCCGCCTTCTCGGCGGCCTTCTCCGCCTCCGCGTCGGCCTTGCCGAGGGAGATCGGCCGGGTCTCCTCGACGGCCGGGACGGGCTCGGGCGCCGGCGCGGGCTCGGGGGCGTTGATCACGGCGGTGAGCATCGACCGGGCCCGGTCCTCGTCGAGCCGCAGGGCCGGGTCCTTGACCAGCAGGCCGTAGATGACCTCCGTCAGCGCCGGACCGGCGTTCTTCGGCGGGTCGACGGCCTCGGTCATCACCGCGGTGAGGGTGGCGAGCGCGGAGCCCTTGTCGTACGGGGGCACGCCCTCGACGGCCGCGTACAGGAGCCCGCCGAGCGACCACATGTCGGCGGGCGGGCCGGGCTTGTACCCGCGGGCGCGCTCGGGGGAGATGTACGAGGGCGCTCCGACGAGCATGCCGGTGGAGGTGATGGAGGGGTCGCCCTCGACCTGGGCGATGCCGAAGTCGGTGAGGACGACGCGGCCGCTGGCGGCGATGAGCACGTTGGAGGGCTTCACGTCGCGGTGCAGGATGCCCTGGCGGTGCGCGGCGCGCAGGACGTCGAGCACGGCGAGCCCGACCTCGGCGGCGCGGCGCGGGCTCAGCGGGCCGTTCTCGCGGACGAACTCGGCGAGGGAGGGGCCCTCGATGAGCTCCATGACGATCCACGGCCGGGCGTCTTCGTCGACGACGTCGTAGACGGTGACGGCGCCCTCGTTGCGGATCCGCGCGATGGCCTTGGCCTCGCGGAGGGTACGGGTGATGAGGCGGCGCTTCTCGTCCTCGTCGACGCCGCCGCCGAAGCGGAGTTCCTTGACGGCGACGGTCCGGCCGAGCACCTCGTCCTCGGCCCGCCACACGGTGCCCATGCCGCCCCTGCCGAGCACGGCCCCGAGCCGGTAGCGGCCCGCGAGCAGCCGCCCCTTGCGCTCGCCGTCGGCGGAGGCCTCCGGCTCCACGCCGTCCTCGCCCCGGTCCACCAGAGCGCCCTTCCCGGCCGGAGCCCGCTTCCCGGACGGGACTTCGTCCTCGGGCGCGGAGCCGGCGTCCGGCTGCGCGGCGGTCGGCTCTTCCGTCGCGGCCGCCGGTTCTTCCGTCGCGGCGTCAGCAGCCTTGCCGGCCGCGGGGGCCGCGTCCTCGGGCGCCTCGGACGCGGAGGTGCCGGTCCTCGGCCGGGGCACGGACGCGGCGGCCGGCTCGTCGCCGGAGCCGTCCTTCGCCGCCCGGGCGGATCCGTCCCGCACGGCGTCAGAACCGGGCCGGGCGGCCGACTTGGCCGTGCCACCGCCCTCGGAGGCACCCGCAGTTTCGGACTCCGCCGCAGGCGGCCCGGCAGGCGCCTCGGCAGGCGACTCGGTGTGCTCCGGCTTCGACATGCGTCCCCTCTGCGATCGTGCAGCCTGCCCCGGCTGCCCCCGGCAGCCACCGGGGGCAAGGTAACCCACCCCGGCAGAAACCTCATTGTTGCTCACTCCGCATCGGACGGGAGCCCCGGGTCCGGCGGTTCCCCCTTCCGGATCGCGGAGTCAGAGCGGCACGATGTCGGGCGCCCCCAGCCGGGCCGCGTCGGCCGTCTGGTCGTCCGGCTGGCGCTGGGATTCGCGCTCCGCCTGCACCCGCTTCTCGTAGTGCTCCACTTCGTTCTCCGTCTGCCGCTTGTCCCAGCCCAGCACCGGAGCCATCAGTTCGGCGCACTCGCGCGCCGACCGCGTCCCCCGGTCGAAGGTCTCGATCGAGATCCGCGTCCGCCGGGTCATGACGTCGTCCAGGTGCCGGGCGCCCTCGTGCGACGCGGCGTAGACGACCTCCGCCCGCAGGTAGTCCTCCGCCCCGGTCAACGGCTCCCCCAGCGCGGGGTCGTCCGCGATCAGGCCGAGCAGTTCCTCCGTCAGGGATCCGTAGCGGTTCAGCAGGTGCTCCACCCGCACCACGTGCAGCCCGGTCCGCGCGGCGAGGCGGGCCCGGCCGTTCCACAGGGCCCGGTAGCCTTCCGCGCCCACCAGCGGCACGTCCTCCGTGACGCACTGGGCCACCCGCTGGTCCAGCCCGTGCACCGCCTCGTCGACGGCGTCCTTCGCCATGACCCGGTACGTCGTGTACTTGCCGCCGGCCACCACCACCAGCCCCGGCACCGGATGGGCGACCGTGTGCTCGCGGGAGAGCTTGCTCGTGGCGTCCGACTCGCCCGCCAGCAGCGGCCGCAGGCCCGCGTACACCCCCTGGACGTCGTCCCGGGTCAGCGGCACCGCCAGCACCGAGTTGACGTGCTCCAGCAGGTAGTCGATGTCGGCGCTCGACGCCGCCGGGTGCGCCTTGTCGAGGTCCCAGTCCGTGTCCGTGGTGCCGACGATCCAGTGCCGGCCCCACGGGATCACGAACAGCACCGACTTCTCGGTCCGCAGGATCAGCCCGGTGTTCGAGTGGATCCGGTCCTTCGGGACCACGAGGTGGATGCCCTTGGACGCCCGTACGTGGAACTGTCCGCGCTCCCCGATCAGCGCCTGGGTGTCGTCCGTCCAGACCCCGGTCGCGTTCACCACCTGCTTGGCGCGGATCTCGTACTCCCCGCCGCCCTCCACGTCCCGCACCCGGGCCCCGACCACCCGTTCGCCCTCGCGCAGGAAGCCGGTCACCCTCGCCCGGTTGGCGCAGTGCGCCCCGTAGGCGGCGGCCGTCCGGACCAGTGTGGTCACGTAGCGGGCGTCGTCCATCTGGGCGTCGTAGTACTGCAGGGCCCCGACCAGGGCGTCCTTGCGCAGCGCCGGCGCGATCCGCAGCGCCCGCTTGCGCGACAGGTGGCGGTGGGTGGGCAGGCCGCGCCCGTGCCCGCTGGAGACCGACATCGCGTCGTACAGGGCCACGCCCGAGCCCGCGTAGAACCGCTCCCACACCCTGTGCTGGAGCGGGTACAGGAACGGCACGGGCTTCACCAGGTGCGGGGCGAGGCGCTCCAGCAGCAGCCCGCGCTCCTTGAGGGCCTCGCGGACCAGGGTGAAGTCGAGCATCTCCAGATAGCGCAGGCCGCCGTGGATGAGCTTGCTGGAGCGGCTCGACGTCCCCGACGCCCAGTCCCGCGCCTCCACCAGCCCGGTCGACAGGCCTCTGGTCACCGCGTCGAGCGCGGTGCCCGCGCCGACCACGCCCGCGCCGACGACCAGCACGTCCAGTTCCCGCTCGGCCATCCCGGCAAGGGCCTCCGCGCGCTGCGCGGGCCCCAGTGTCGCTGTCCTCACGGCTGCCTCCCGTTGGTGCGGGCGAACCCGCTCGATGCGGGTGATCCCGCTCACATTCCCCGTTTTCCGATTCTGACCGGCCGCTCCGACATCAGCCACCGGCTGTGGACAACACAGGGATGGCCACAACCCCAGAATGCGACATATCTGTCATATATACGCCTAGTCTGACATTGCGCCAGCTCCATTCGTCCACAGGACTTGCGCGCACCGCCATCTCATGCATGCCAGGGAAGGGAAGGGACGGCCCCCCATGCCCGCAGATCTCGCCGTCATCGGACTCGGCCACCTCGGCCTCCCCCTCGCCCAGGCGGCCGTCGCCGCCGGGATCGAGACCGTCGGCTACGACAGCGGCCCCGCCACGGACAGCCCCCTCACCGCCGCCGAGATCCGCCGCATGTCGGCGGCCGGCTTCCGCGTCACCACCAACCCCGCCGAACTCGGCCGGGTCCGCACCGCCGTCATCTGCGCCCCCACCCAGCTCGGCGCCGACCGGGCGCTCGACCTCGACGCCGTCGGCACGGCCGGCCGCACCCTCGCCGCCCGCCTGCGCCCGCACACCACCGTGATCCTGGAGTCCGCCGCCCACCCCGGGGTCACCGAGGACTACCTGCGGCCGATCCTCGAAGAGGGCTCCGGCCTGCGCGCCGGACGCGACTTCCACCTGGCCTACTCCCCCAGCCGCCTCGACCCCGGCAACCGGACCCACACCATCGCCAACACCCCCAAGGTCATCGGCGGCCTCACCCCCGCCTGCACCGAGTCCGCGCACGCCTTCTACGCCCGCCTCACCGAGAAGGTCGTCCGGGCCCGCGGTCTGCGCGAGGCCGAGACCGTCCAGCTGCTGGAGACCAACTACCGGCACGTGAACATCGCCCTCATGAACGAGATGGCGGTCCTCTGCCACGACCTCGGCGTCGACCTCTGGGACGTCATCCGCTGCGCCGAGACCAAGCCGTACGGGTTCCAGGCCTTCCGCCCCGGCCCCGGAGTCGGCGGCCACGGCGTCCCCCTGGACCCGAACTACCTCCCCCACACCACCCGCACCCCCGGCCACCCCCTGCGCATGGTCGGGCTGGCGCAGGAGATCAACGACCGGATGCCGCAGTACGTCATCCAGCGCTGCGCCACCCTGCTGAACGAGCACGGCAAGTCCGCCCGCGGCGCCCGCGTCCTCCTCCTGGGCGTCACCTACAAGCCCGACCTCCCCGACCAGGAGGGCTCACCCGCCCCGGAGATCGCCAGCCGCCTCCTCGACCTGGGAGCCCTGATCAGCTACCACGACCCGTACATCCCGGGCTGGCGGGTCCGCGACCGCCCCGTCCCGCGCGCCGACTCCCTCTACGAGGCCGCCGCCAACGCCGACCTGACGATCCTGCTCCAGCACCACCGCACGTACGACATGCAGGGCCTGGCGGTGAAGGCCCAGCTCCTCCTGGACACCCGGGGCGCCAGCCCGGCGGGCGCGGCCCACCGCCTCTGACCGGCCGGCCCCCTGCTAGCCTGCGGCGTCACTTATCTCGCACTTATGTCCGCAGGACACGCGTGCGCCCGAATCCCCGGGGGGGATTTCCCGCATGAGCCAGAACTTCCAGCCGCCCGCACCCTCCTCCTACACCCCGGCCGCCACCCCGGCCCGGGCCGGCGGCCACGTGGTCCTGGGGGTCCTCGCCGCCCTCCTCGCGGCGCTCGTCGCCGCCGGCGTCTACGGCGTGACCATCCGGGCCACCGAGGCGCAGATCTCGTACGCGGCCGTGGGCGTGGGCGCCCTGGTCGGTTTCGCCGCGGGCCGGGCCGGGGGCCGCAACCCGGTCCTGCCGGTCGTCGCCACCCTGCTCGCGGTGGCCGCGGTCTTCGGGGGCCAGTTCCTCGGGCTCGCCCTGATGATCGCCGACCAGCTCGACCAGAGCGTCGTCGACGTACTGACCGGCCGGTTCGACGAAGTGGTCGAGAACTGGAAGGAGAACGCCGACCTGGTGTCGTACGCCTTCCTGGCCCTCGGCGGATACACGGCGTTCCACGTCGGCCGCGCGTCCGCAGCCTGACGAGCAGACGTCGCTGAGCAGGCACTTTCCCCCGAACCGAGATCCCGGAACCCCTGTCGGAACCCACGGCGCCGGCCATATGATCCGCCGCGTGTCTGCTCTCACGCCGCCGCTCGACCGGCCGCTCACCGACCCCACCGAGTACTTCCGGGACCTGGCCGCCCTGCGCTCGGCAGTCCGCCTCCGCGACGCCGAGGCCGTCGCCGCCGCCTTCGAGGCGCTCCCCGACGAGGACGACCGCGTCCTCGCCTCCTGGACCGTGGCCGAGACCCCCGACGGCGGGGACTTCCTCCGCGAGACCGCGGCCGGCCGCCCCGGCGACCCGCTCTTCCGCACGCTGTACGCCCACCACCTGGTCCGCGCCGGCTGGACGATCCGCAGCGGCGCGCGCGCCGAGCACGTGAGCCGGGAGCAGTTCGACTCCTTCCACGCGCACCTGCGGCGGGCGGAGATCCTGCTCATCGACGTCTGCGCCGAGTACCCGGCGTACGCCCTCGCCTGGTACCTGCGCATCACCACCGCGCGCGGGCTCGAACTGGGCCAGGGCGAGGCCCGGCGCCGCTACGAGCGCCTCGCCGAACACCACCCCCACCACTACTCCGGCCAGGCCCAGCTGCTCCAGCAGCTCTGCCCGAAGTGGAGCGGCAGCTGGGAGGAGGCCGAGGGCTTCGCCCGCGCCTGCGCCGAAGCCGCGCCCGAGGGCGGCCCGAACGGGGCGCTCGTCGCCGTCGTCCAGCTGGAGCGGTACCTGGAGATCGAGCGGGACGAGAACACCCGCGCCGCCGAAACGTTCCTGCGCGAGCCGGACCGGCACACCGCGCTGCGGGAGGCCGCCGCCCGCTCCGTCCTGCACCCGGCCACCCGCACCGACGCCTTCGCGTACGTCGGCGCCCACAACGCCTTCGCCGCCGCCCACAGCGCGGCGGGCCGCGCCGCCGAAGCCGCCCCGCACTTCCGCGCCCTCGGCGACCGCGCCACCGAGTTCCCCTGGGACTACCTCGGCGCGGACCACTCCGCCGCGTTCGCCCGCCACCGCAAGACCGCCCTGGCCAAGGGCTGAGGAAGACCACCATGACCACCGACATCCCGGCCGGGCACATCACCGAAGACGGCGTCACCCACACCACCGTCGCCGGCATCCGCACCGTCCTCGCCCCCGGCTCCGGCCCCCTCACCGCCGGACTGCTCTTCCGCGTGGGCCGCGCCGACGAGACCCTCGCCACCAACGGCGTCACCCACCTCGTCGAGCACCTGGCCCTGCACCACCACGGCCTCAGCGACCTCCACTACAACGGCGCCACCGCCGCCGCCTACACCCACTTCCACGTCACCGGCACCCCCGCCGACGTCGTCGAATACCTCAACGGCGTCTGCGCGGCCCTGCGCGACCTGCCCATGGACCGGCTGGAGACCGAGAAGGAGATCCTGCGCACCGAGGCCGCCGGCCGCGGTACGGGCGCCGCCCACGACATGCCGCTGTGGCGCTACGGCTCCCGGGGCTACGGCCTGACCAGCTACGGCGAGACCGGCCTGCACCGGCTCACCGCCGACGACGTCCGCGACTGGGCCCGGACCTGGTTCACCGCCGAGAACGCGGTGCTGTGGATGACCGGCGACACCCTCCCCGAGGGCCTCGACCTCACCCTGCCCACCGGCACCTGGCGCCCCGCTCCCGAGCCCACCTCCGCCCTGCCCACCACCCCGGCCTACTTCCAGGGCCCCGACGGCGGGGTCGTCCTGACCTCCGTCATCCCCCGCTCGACCGCGGGCCACCTGTTCGCCGAGCTCCTCGGCAGGGAACTCTTCCGCGAACTGCGCCAGAAGGGCGGCTACTCCTACACCGCGGCCGCCGACTACAGCCCGCGCGACACCGACTGGGCGACCGTCACCGCCTACGCCGACGCGCTGCCGCAGAAGCAGGACGCGATGATCGGCGCGTTCGTGGACGTGCTCGCCGCACTCCGCGCCGGCCGCATCGAGCAGGCCGACCTGGCCGCCGTACGGGCCGCCGCGCTCGGCCGGTTCGACCACCCGGAGCCGGCCGTGGCCAAGCTCCCGTCCGAGGCGATGAACCTGCTGCTGCGCCACCGCTGCCTCAGCTACTCCGAGTCCCGCGCCGAGATCGAGGCCGTCACCGTCGCCGACCTCCAGCGGATCGCGCGCGAGGTGTGGGCGAACGCCCTGATGCAGGTCCCGGGCCGGGGCGTGGACTGGGCCGGGCTCACGGAGGCCCCGACGCGGTCGTCGGACCTGCTCACCGGACGCCGCTACGCCGCGGTGGAGAACCGCGAGACCACGCTGATCGTCGCGCGCGACGGGCTCAGCCTGGTCCGCCCGGGCGGCCACCTGACCGTCCGGTACGCCGAGTGCTCCCTGATGCAGGTCTACCCGGACGGCGCCCGCCACCTCGTCGGCCACGACGGCTTCAGCATCACCGTCGAGCCGACCCTGTTCGGGATCACGGCGGCCGAGCTGGCCCCCGCGGACGCCGGCGTCCCGGCCACCGCGGTGGTCCGCATGCCACCCCGCGACCCCGCCCGCATCCCCAAGCCGGACGAGGCGAAGGTGCGGGAGAAGCAGTCGGCCCGGCGGCAGGCGGCCGTGAGGCAGTCGCGGAGCGGGGTCGTCACCGCGGCGATCTGGTTCTTCGGGACCCTGACCGTGCTCGTGGCCGGCATCACCGCCATCGCCGCCCTCGCCGAGTTCGACACGGAGCTGACACCGGAGGGACCGGACTGGGGCGCCCTCTTCATCATGGGGTTCATGACCGCGCTCAGCGCCTTCACGTGGTCCGTCCCGATGCGCAGGCGGCGCAACGGCCAGGGCTGACCCGCCCCCCGGCACGGCGAAGGGCCCGGCTCCCCCTCGGGGGCCGGGCCCTTCGGCGCGTGTGCGCGCAGCCGCGGTCAGCGGCGGTGCTGGGAGTCCGCGACCGTGACCTCGACCCGCTGGAACTCCTTGAGCTCGCTGTAGCCGGTCGTGGCCATCGAGCGGCGCAGGGCGCCGAAGAGGTTCATCGAGCCGTCCGGGGTGTGCGACGGGCCGGTGAGGATCTCCTCGGTCGTACCGACCGTGCCGAGGTTGACCTTCTTGCCGCGCGGCACGTCCTCGTGGACGGCCTCCATGCCCCAGTGGTGGCCCTTGCCGGGCGCGTCGGTGGCGCGGGCCAGCGGGGAGCCCATCATCACGGCGTCCGCGCCGCAGGCGATGGCCTTGGGCAGGTCGCCGGACCAGCCCACGCCGCCGTCGGCGATGACGTGCACGTAGCGGCCGCCGGACTCGTCCATGTAGTCGCGGCGGGCCGCGGCCACGTCCGCGACGGCCGTGGCCATCGGGACCTGGATGCCGAGGACGTTGCGCGTGGTGTGCGCGGCCCCGCCGCCGAAGCCGACGAGGACGCCCGCGGCGCCGGTGCGCATCAGGTGCAGGGCCGCCGTGTAGGTGGCACAGCCGCCGACGATCACCGGCACGTCGAGCTCGTAGATGAACTGCTTGAGGTTCAGCGGTTCCGCGGCGCCCGAGACGTGCTCGGCCGAGACGGTGGTGCCGCGGATCACGAAGATGTCCACGCCCGCGTCCACGACGGCCTTGGAGAACTCGGCGGTGCGCTGCGGGGAGAGCGCGGCGGCGGTGACGACACCGGAGTCGCGGACCTCCTTGATGCGCTGCCGGATCAGGTCCGCCTGGATGGGGGCGGCGTAGATCTCCTGGAGGCGGCGGGTGGCGGCCTCCTCGTCCAGCTCCGCGATCTCGTCGAGCAGCGGCTGCGGGTCCTCGTAGCGGGTCCACAGGCCTTCCAGGTTCAGCACGCCCAGACCGCCGAGCTCGCCGATGCGGATGGCGGTCTGCGGGGAGACCACGGAGTCCATGGGGGCGGCCAGGAAGGGGAGCTCGAAGCGGTACGCGTCGATCTGCCAGGCGATCGAGACCTCCTTCGGGTCCCGCGTACGCCGGCTGGGGACGATGGCGATGTCGTCGAAGGCGTACGCCCGGCGGCCGCGCTTGCCGCGCCCGATCTCGATCTCAGTCACGTGTGGTGGCCTTTCCTCTGGGTCTGCCCGTCCAGTATCCCCGAACCCCGGCCCCGCGCGTTCCGGTGACCGCCGTACGGACGCCGGGAGGGGCGGACCCGTGTCCCGGGTCCGCCCCTCTCGGCTCGTGCTCAGTGCTCGGTTCAGCCCTTGCGGCTGTAGTTCGGCGCCTCGACCGTCATCTGGATGTCGTGCGGGTGGCTCTCCTTGAGGCCCGCCGAGGTGATCCGGACGAACCGGCCGCGGTCCTGGAGCTCGGGCACCGTACGGCCGCCGACGTAGAACATCGACTGGCGCAGACCGCCGACGAGCTGGTGGACCACCGCGGACAGCGGGCCGCGGTAGGGGACCTGGCCCTCGATGCCCTCGGGGATCAGCTTGTCGTCGCCGCCGACGCCCTCCTGGAAGTAGCGGTCCTTGGAGAAGGACTTGCGGTCGCCGCGGGACTGCATCGCGCCGAGCGAGCCCATGCCGCGGTACGACTTGAACTGCTTGCCGTTGATGAAGAGCAGCTCGCCCGGGGACTCCTCGCAGCCCGCGAGCAGCGAGCCGAGCATCACCGTGTCGGCGCCCGCGACCAGGGCCTTGGCGATGTCGCCGGAGTACTGGAGGCCGCCGTCGCCGATGACGGGGACGCCCGCGGCCTTGGCGGCCAGCGAGGCCTCGTAGATCGCGGTGACCTGCGGGACGCCGATGCCGGCGACGACGCGGGTGGTGCAGATGGAGCCGGGGCCGACGCCGACCTTGATGCCGTCGACGCCCGAGTCGATCAGGGCCTGGGCGCCGTCGCGGGTGGCGACGTTGCCGCCGATGACGTCGACGGAGGCGTTCGACTTGATCTTGGCGACCATGTCGCCGACCAGGCGGGAGTGGCCGTGGGCGGTGTCGACGACGATGAAGTCGGCGCCCGCCTCGATCAGCGCCTGGGCGCGCTCGTACGCGTCACCGGCGACGCCGACGGCGGCGCCGACCAGCAGGCGGCCGTCCTTGTCCTTGGCGGCGTTCGGGTACTTCTCGGCCTTGACGAAGTCCTTGACCGTGATGAGGCCCTTGAGGATGCCCGCCTCGTCGACCAGCGGGAGCTTCTCGATCTTGTGGCGGCGCAGCAGCTCCATGGCGTCCACGCCGGAGATGCCGACCTTGCCCGTGACCAGCGGCATCGGGGTCATGACCTCGCGCACCTGGCGGCTGCGGTCCGACTCGAAGGCCATGTCGCGGTTGGTGACGATGCCGAGGAGCTTGCCGGCCGGGTCGGTGACCGGGACGCCGGAGATGCGGAACTTCGCACAGAGCTCGTCGGCCTCGCGCAGCGTCGCGTCCGGGTGCACCGTGATCGGGTCGGTGACCATGCCGGACTCGGAGCGCTTGACCAGGTCGACCTGGTTGGCCTGGTCGGCGATGGAGAGGTTGCGGTGCAGGACGCCGACGCCGCCCTGGCGGGCCATGGCGATGGCCATCCGGGCCTCGGTGACCTTGTCCATGGCCGCGGACAGCAGCGGAACGTTCACCCGGACGTTGCGCGAGATGAGGGAGGAAGTGTCGATCTCGTCCGGAGCCATGTCCGACGCGCCCGGCAGAAGCAGCACGTCGTCGTAGGTCAGTCCGAGCGCGGCGAATTTGTCGGGTACTCCGTCGGCGGTCATGACACCTTCCCAATGGTCTTGCTCAGCGCGGATGTCCATGCTAACGGGATCCCGAGGCGTCTCATTCCACGACCAAGGTCAACCAGGAGTTTCGTAGCTTCCTACGACGAAAAAGGGCGGTCTCACTGCTCCGCGAGCGCGCGCAGCCGGCTCAGCGCGCGGTGCTGCGCGACCCGCACGGCGCCCGGGGACATGCCGAGCATCTGGCCGGTCTCCTCCGCGGTCAGCCCCACGGCCACCCGCAGGACGAGCAGCTCGCGCTGGTTCTCGGGCAGGTTGGCCAGCAGCTTCTTGGCCCAGGCGGCGTCACTGCTGAGCAGCGCCCGCTCCTCCGGGCCGAGGGAGTCGTCCGGCCGCTCCGGCATCTCGTCGGACGGTACGGCGGTGCTCCCCGGGTGCCGCATGGCGGCCCGCTGGAGGTCGGCGACCTTGTGGGCGGCGATGGCGAAGACGAACGCCTCGAAGGGGCGCCCGGTGTCCCGGTAGCGCGGCAGCGCCATCAGGACGGCGACGCACACCTCCTGCGCGAGGTCCTCGACGAAGTGACGGGCGTCACCCGGCAGCCGCGACAGCCGGGTGCGGCAGTAGCGGATGGCGAGGGGGTGCACGAAGGCCAGCAGATCGTGCGTGGCCTGCTCGTCACCGTCGACCGCGCGGCGTACGAGCGCGCTGACGGCCCCGGCGTTGCCGCCTTTGGCGGCGCCGGTGGGGCCTGTGGCCGGGGCTGACCCCAGGGCCTCGTCGTCGCGCATCAATCCATGGTGCCTTGGCGGCGGAGCGTTCGTGGCATCGCGGTCCGTGTTGTGCGTCGAAGCGTTATGAGCGGGTGCGCCGGAACCCATCTTCTGCGCCCTCCCCTCCGCTCGGCCCGAATCGTCGTCCCCGAGGACTCGACCTCTCCAAGAATGCGGCACACCATCAAGGATGCGGCATCGCGCCCGAAGCGACACGTCCCCCGGATTGTGCCCCGTCAATCCCCGACGGGACACCGGTCGGGACGGGACTTTCGCATCCCGCCGTCCCGGGGGGCCTGCCGCCCCGCCCGCCAGCGGCGGACGGGACCGCTCCGGACACCCCGGAGACCGCTCCCGCGGTCAGCGGACGAGACCCCAGCGGAAGCCGAGCGCCACGGCGTGCGCGCGGTCCGAGGCGCCGAGCTTCTTGAAGAGCCTGCGGGCGTGGGTCTTGACCGTGTCCTCGGAGAGGAAGAGCTCGCGCCCGATCTCCGCGTTGGACCGGCCGTGGCTCATGCCCTCCAGCACCTGGATCTCACGCGCGGTGAGGGTGGGCGCGGCGCCCATCTCGGCCGAGCGCAGCCGGCGCGGGGCCAGCCTCCAGGTCGGGTCGGCGAGCGCCTGCGTGACGGTGGCCCGCAGTTCGGCGCGCGAGGCGTCCTTGTGCAGGTAGCCGCGGGCGCCGGCGGCGACCGCGAGGGCCACTCCGTCCAGGTCCTCGGCGACCGTCAGCATGATGATGCGGGCGCCCGGGTCGGCGGACAGGAGCCGGCGGACGGTCTCGACACCGCCGAGGCCGGGCATCCGTACGTCCATGAGAATCAGGTCGGAGCGGTCGGCGCCCCAGCGGCGGAGGACTTCCTCGCCGTTGGCCGCAGTCGTCACGCGCTCGACGCCGGGCACGGTGGCAACCGCGCGACGGAGCGCCTCTCGGGCAAGCGGGGAGTCGTCGCAGACGAGGACGGAAGTCATGCCCGCCCTCCGCAGCTGCTGATGCGCGTCACCTTGAGCCTCCAGGCTGGTACGTATCGTCACCTGTGCGGTCGACGTCCTCGGACACCTGTCCGGGAACTTCTCGTTTCAACCGCACTCGCTCTCTCAACGATGGTCACTCGAAAGAGTTACGGGTCGGACGGACACCTTCGGCACTCTACGTGAGGAAGCGATCACGACGCTGGAGCCACCCGTCGCGAGTCCTCCATCTGGAGCTATGCCCTATTTGGCGGCTTTCCTTCCGTTTGGCATGTGTCTGAGGCTAGATTCCCAATGAGTCATATTTACATCTACTACGACAGTAGGTGTGGAGACATGGACCCTATCCGCCTCAGTACCGGCACCAAGAGGACTACCCATGGCAGATTTCTCCCGCCTCCCCGGACCGAACGCCGACCTCTGGGACTGGCAGCTGCTCGCAGCCTGCCGCGGAGTCGACAGCTCCCTCTTCTTCCACCCGGAGGGCGAGCGGGGCGCGGCCAGGAGTGCGCGCGAGGCCTCGGCTAAAGAGGTCTGCATGCGCTGCCCGGTGCGCTCGGAATGCGCCGCGCACGCACTCGCCGTCCGCGAGCCCTACGGGGTGTGGGGCGGCCTCACCGAGGACGAACGCGAGGAACTGATGGGCCGCGCGCGACACCGGCTGATCCCCGCCACCAGCACGATCGGCCCCGTCACACCGCACTGACCACACCGCACCGACGCCGCGAAGGAACGTTTCCTCTCGCCACTCCCCGACCCGGCCCGACCGGTCAGCGGGCGGCGGCCCGCACCAGCTCCCCCAGGGTCGCCGCCACCGCCGGCACGCGGGCCAGGTCGGGCAGCGTCAGCGCCACGACCTCCCGCTCCACCGCCGGCTCCACGGCCAGGGTGCTCACGCCCTTGGCCCGTACGGACTCCACCGCCAGCTCCGGCAGCACCGCCACGCCCAGCCCCGCGCCGACCAGCCCGACCACGGCCGGGTAGTCGTCGGTGGCGAAGTCGATGCGCGGGGTGAAGCCGGCGCCCTCGCACACCTCCACCAGATGGCGGCGGCAGCGCGGACAGCCCGCGATCCACGGCTCGTCCGCCAGCTCCGCCATGCCCACCCGCCCGGCGCCGGCCAGCCGGTGCCCCTCGGGCACGAGCCCCACGAGCCGGTCCGTCAGCAGCGGGGTGACCACGAGGTCCTCCCACTCCGCCACGGCCGCGGCCCCGTCGTACCGGAAGGCCAGCGCCAGGTCGCAGTCCCCCTCGCGCAGCATCTCCACCGAGCGCGGCGGCTCCGCCTCCACCAGGGAGATACGGGTGCCGGGGTGCTCGGCGCGCATCGCCGCGAGCGCGGTCGGCACCAGCGTGGAGCTGCCGCTGGGGAAGGAGACGAGCCGCACCCGTCCGGCGCGCAGCCCGGCGATGGCCGCGACCTCCTCCTCGGCGGCGGTCAGCCCGGCCAGGATCCCGGCGGCGTGGCGCACGAGGGCCTCACCCGCCTGGGTCAGCCGCATCTCGCGGCCGGTGCGGACCAGCAGCGGGGTGCCGGCCGACTGCTCCAGCGCCTTCATCTGCTGGGAGACGGCGGGCTGGGTGCAGCCGAGTTCACGGGCGGCGGCGGAGAAGGAACCGGTCCCGGCGACAGCGCGCAGGATCCGCAGGTGGCGGGCCTCAATCACCCTTTGAGCATAAGCCCGCCTTTTGCCGCGGCGGCCGGACCCGGTCACGACTTTGAGAACAGGCCCCTCGGGGGGTACGGGAGCCGGTCCGGGCGGCTATTTTGCGCACATGACGACTGCGTTGATCACTGGATCCACGGCGGGCATCGGCGCCGCCTTCGCCCGGCGGCTCGCCTCCCAGGGCCACAACCTCGTCCTGGTGGCCCGGGACACGAAGCGACTGGCCGAACAGGCCACCGAGCTGCACGACCGGCACGGCATCGAGGCCGAGGTGCTGGCCGCCGACCTCGCCACGGAGGAGGGCATCACGGCGGTCGAGACCCGCCTCGGCGACCGTACGCACCCGGTGGACCTGCTGGTCAACAACGCGGGCTTCGGCAACAAGGGCCGCTTCCTGGAGGTCTCCCTCGCCGACGAGCTGGCCATGCTGAAGGTGCACGTCGAGGCGGTGCTGCGGCTGACGTCGGCGGCGACGGCGTCCATGCGCTCGCGCGGCCGCGGCGGGGTCGTCAACGTGGCCTCGGTCGCCGCCTTCGTCCCGCGCGGCACCTACGGCGCGAGCAAGGCCTGGGTCGTGCAGTTCACCCAGGGCGCGGCCCGGGACCTGGCCGGAAGCGGGGTGCGGCTGATGGCGCTGTGCCCGGGCTTCGTGCGGACCGAGTTCCACCAGCGGGCCGGCATGGGCACGGACAACATTCCGGGCTGGATGTGGCTCGACGCCGACAAGCTGGTCTCCGCGGCGCTGGCCGACCTGGCGCGCGGGAAGACGGTCTCGATCCCGGACCCGCGGTACAAGGCGCTGATGGGCGTGGTGAAGCTGACCCCGCGCGGGCTGCTCGGCGGCGTGTCCTCCCGTACGGGGCGCAAGTACGGCCCGCAGTAGTGCCGCGTTGCCCCGTATGACCCATCGGTAATCGCCTCAATAGGGTGAAATCTCCCTAAACTGGACGTGTCTCATCCACCGTGGGAGGCGACGCGATGACATTCGTACAGGTAATCGACTACCAAACCAGGCGGTTCGACGAGATGAACGCCCTCATCGACCGCTACGCGGAACAGACCAGTGGCAGGCGCACGGTCACCCACACGATGATCGGCAGGGACCGCGACGCCCGGACCCACTATGTGGACCTCGTCGAATTCCCCTCGTACGAGGAGGCGATGAAGAACTCCCACCTCCCCGAGACCGACCGGATGTTCCAGGAGATGGTCGCCCTCTGCGAGGGAATGCCGAAGTTCATGAACCTCGACGTGGTGCGCGACGAGTACCTCAACAAGCTCGTCGTGAACCGGCTGTTCGAGGAGTGCATCCTCAAGGGGAACTTCGCCGCGCTGGAGGAGTGCCTGGCGGCGGACTACACCGACCACGACATCATGGAGAGCGAGGGCCAGAGCGACGGCCGCGACGGCATGCGGCAGACGATCACCATGTGGCGGGACGCCTTCGACTTCTCCTTCGAGCAGACCCGGCAGATCGCCGAAGGCGACTGCGTCACGACCCTCTGGAACTGGAAGGGCGTCCAGAAGGGCGAGTTCATGGGGGTCGCCCCGACGGGCAAGGAAGTGACCATGTCGGGCTGCACCACCCATCGCCTCGCCGACGGCCGGATCGCCGAGGGCTGGTGGTACTACGACGCCCCCGGCCTGATGCGCCAGATGGGCATGATGCCGGAGTAGCCGTCCGCGCCGCCCGGCGGCACGCACACCGCGCGCCGTACGTACGCAAGAGGCCCTGGTCACCCCCGCTTCACAGCGGTGACCAGGGCCCTCTCGTGCGGCTGGCGCTCAGGCATCAGCCTCAGTGGCTGTGGCCGTGACCGTGGCCGTGACCGGCGTCGGCCTCTTCCTCGGCCGGCTTCTCGACGACCAGGGTCTCGGTCGTGAGCAGCAGGGAGGCGATGGAAGCGGCGTTCTCCAGCGCGGAGCGGGTGACCTTGACCGGGTCGATGACGCCGGCCTTGACCAGGTCGCCGTACTCGCCGGACGCGGCGTTGAAGCCGTTGCCCTTCTCCAGCTCCGCCACCTTCGAGGTGATGACGTAGCCCTCGAGGCCGGCGTTCTCGGCGATCCAGCGCAGCGGCTCGACGGCGGCGCGGCGGACGACCGCCACACCCGTGCCCTCGTCGCCGGTCAGGCCGAGGTTGCCCTCCAGGACCTTGACGGCGTGGACGAGCGCGGAGCCACCACCGGAGACGATGCCCTCCTCGACCGCGGCGCGGGTCGCGGAGATGGCGTCCTCCAGACGGTGCTTCTTCTCCTTGAGCTCCACCTCGGTCGCGGCGCCGACCTTGATGACGCAGACGCCGCCGGCGAGCTTCGCCAGGCGCTCCTGGAGCTTCTCGCGGTCCCAGTCGGAGTCCGTGGACTCGATCTCGGCCTTGATCTGGTTGACGCGGCCCGCGACGTCGGCGGCGTTGCCGCCACCGTCGACGATGGTCGTGTCGTCCTTGGAGATGGTCACGCGGCGCGCGGAACCGAGGACGTCCAGACCGGCCTGGTCGAGCTTGAGGCCGACCTCCTCGGCGATGACGGTGGCACCGGTGAGGGTGGCCATGTCCTGGAGCATCGCCTTGCGGCGGTCACCGAAGCCCGGGGCCTTGACGGCGACCGCGTTGAAGGTGCCGCGGATCTTGTTGACGACGAGGGTGGAGAGCGCCTCGCCCTCGACGTCCTCGGCGATGATCAGCAGCGGCTTGGAGCCACCCGCCTGGATGACCTTCTCCAGCAGCGGCAGGAGGTCCTGGATGGAGGAGATCTTGCCCTGGTTGATCAGGATGTACGGGTCGTCGAGGACGGCCTCCATACGCTCCTGGTCGGTGACCATGTACGGGGAGAGGTAGCCCTTGTCGAAGGCCATGCCCTCGGTGAACTCCAGCTCCAGGCCGAAGGCGTTGGACTCCTCGACGGTGATGACACCGTCCTTGCCGACCTTGTCCATCGCCTCGGCGATGAGCTCGCCGACCTGCGAGTCCTGCGCGGAGAGCGCGGCCACGGCGGCGATGTCGGACTTGTCCTCGATCGGGCGGGCGGTCGCGAGGAGCTCCTCGGACACGGCCTTGACCGCGGCGTCGATGCCCTTCTTCAGGGCGGCCGGGGAGGCGCCGGCGGCGACGTTGCGCAGACCCTCGCGGACGAGCGCCTGGGCGAGCACGGTGGCGGTGGTGGTGCCGTCACCCGCGATGTCGTTGGTCTTGGTCGCCACCTCCTTCACCAGCTGCGCGCCGAGGTTCTCGTACGGGTCGTCCAGCTCGACCTCGCGGGCGATGGTGACACCGTCGTTGGTGATGGTGGGCGCGCCGAACTTCTTGTCGATCACGACGTTGCGGCCCTTGGGGCCGATCGTCACCTTGACCGTGTCGGCAAGCTTGTTGACGCCGCGCTCAAGGGCGCGACGGGCGTCCTCGTCGAACTTCAGGATCTTCGCCATGGGAGCGGTTCAGCCCTCTCGAAAACTCGGGTTTAACGAACTGCGCCCCTCGCCGCCCGGCAAGCAGCGGGGTGACCAGGGGCGCAGTTCAAAGCAATGCGTGAGAAGTGATTACTTCTCGACGATCGCGAGCACGTCGCGGGCCGAGAGGACGAGGTACTCCTCGCCGCTGTACTTCACTTCGGTGCCGCCGTACTTGCTGTACAGCACGATGTCGCCGACGGAGACGTCCAGCGGGAGACGCTGGCCGTCCTCGAAGCGACCCGGGCCGACCGCGAGGACGACGCCCTCCTGGGGCTTCTCCTTCGCGGTGTCCGGGATGACCAGGCCGGAGGCCGTGGTCTGCTCGGCGTCGAGCGGCTGGACCACGATGCGGTCCTCAAGCGGCTTGATGGCAACCTTGGAGCTGGCGGTCGTCACGATCCGACCTCCCCCTTCGGAGATCCGGGGTTAACTGTCTGAGGTGGCGACCAGGTCGATCCGTCGTCGCGGGTGCCGGACCTGCCTGTCGCTGTGTTGGCACTCACCGGTGGCGAGTGCCAGGTGTGACACTATTCCGGCGATTAGCACTCGGTCAAGCGGAGTGCCAACACGCTCCGCCGGTTCCATGCATTCCGGCCGCCGAACCCCCCACTTGGCCCAAACCCGGCCCCTGGGGCCCACGAAGCGCCCCGCCCCGGGCCGGCCCCGTCCGGCGCCCGGTATGTGAGGCTTGGCGCGTGCGCATCCTGGTCGTCGAAGACGAAGAGAACCTGGCCGAGTCCCTCCGGCAGGGCCTGTCCGCCGAGGGCCACCGCGTCGAGGTCGCCCACGACGGACACCGGGGCCTGGACCTGGCCCTCACCGGCGGCCCCTACGACGTCGTCCTGCTGGACCTCATGCTCCCCGGCCCCGGCGGCGCCGAGATCTGCGCCCGGATGCGCGCCCACGGCGACCCGACCCCCGTCCTGGTGCTCACCGCGAAGGACGGCGAGTACGACGAGGCCGAAGGACTCGACGCCGGGGCGGACGACTACCTCACCAAGCCCTTCTCCTTCGTCGTGCTCGGCGCCCGCCTGCGCGCCCTCGCCCGCCGCGCCGCCGGCCCGGGGCCCGCGCCCGCCGTACTCCGCGCCGGGGACCTCGTCCTCGACCCGAACGACCGCCGCTGCCGCCGCGGCGACCGGGACATCGAACTCACCGCCCGCGAGCTCGGCGTCCTCGCCTGCCTGATGGAGCGCCCCGGCCGGGCCGTCGCCAAGCAGGACATCCTCGACGAAGTCTGGGACTCCCCGCACGGCATCGACCCCAACATCGTCGAGGTCTACGTCTCCTCGCTGCGCAAGAAGATCGACGCGCCCTTCGGCCGCCGCTCCATCCTCACCGTCCACGGCACCGGCTACCGCATGGCCCCCGACGGCGGCTGACGGTGGTCAGCAGCCTGCGCGCGCGGACCGCGCTCGCCGCCGCCCTCGCGATGGCCGCGGTGCTCGCCACCGGCGGGCTGTGGCTGTACACCCTCATGCGCGGCAACCTCCTCGACAACACCACCGGCCGCACCGAGCTCGCCGCACGGAAGGTCGCCGCACAGGTCGACACCCGGACCCTCCCGCCCGGCGGCCGGCTCCCCGCGCCGGAGAGCGGGGTCGACCTGGTCCTCGTCCGCGACGCGCAGGGCCGCACCGTCGCGAGCACCGCCGCCGGCGGGGAACCCCGGGACATCCCCCGCCTCGACGGGCTGCGCCCCGGCCCGGGACAGGACTCCCGGTCGGCCGTGGCGGCGCCCGCGCACCCCGGCGCGCAGCGGCGCGTGGTCGTCGCGGTCGCGGCCCCAGGCCCGCCCGGAGCGCACGATCCGGCCGCCCCGCACACCGTGTACGCCATGACCGCCCTCGGCGACGTGGACGACGCCACGCGGGCCGTCGCCGTCGGGCTGCTCGCCGGGGCGCCGCCGATGACCGCCTTTGCCGCGGCCCTGGCCTGGTGGGCCACCGGGCACGCGCTGCGCCCCGTCGCCGCGATCCGCTCCGGCCTGGCCGCCGTCACCGCGAGCGAGCTGGACCGCCGGGTCCCCGACCCGGGCGGGGCCGACGAGATCGCCCAGCTGGCGCGGACCGTCAACGACACCCTCGACCGGCTGGAGCGCTCCGACGCCCGGCAGCGGCAGTTCACCGCCGACGCCTCGCACGAGCTGCGCAACCCGCTGGCCGCCGTCCGCTCCCGGCTGGAGGTGGCCCTGGCCGGGGAACGGCCCGACCGGGCGTCGGTGGCCGCCGCGCTGGCCGACACCGACCGGCTCCAGCGGATCGCCGCCGACCTGCTGCTCCTGGCCCGCCTCGACGGGGGGCCCGCGCCGCGCCCCAAGCCCGTGGACCTGGCGCTGCTGGCCGCGGAGGACGCCGCGCGCCGGCCCGCGCCCCGGGTGCCGGTGCGGGTGGAGGCGCCGGAGCCGGTCCCGGCGTACGGGGACGCGGCGCGGCTGGAGCGGGCGCTGGCCAACCTGGTGGACAACGCCCTGCGGTACGCGCGGGGCGGGGTCGTGGTGCGGGCCGCCGTGCAAGACGGGTGGGCGGTGCTGGAGGTGGCCGACGACGGTCCGGGGATCCCGGAGGCGGACCGGGGCCGGGTCTTCGAGCGGTTCGTACGGCTCGACGCGGACCGGGGCCGGGCCAGCGGCGGCACCGGCCTGGGCCTGGCCATCGCCCGTGAGATCGCCCGGTCGCACGGGGGCGACGTCCGCGCGCTGGACGCGCCGGGCGGGGGCGCGCTGCTGGAACTGCGGATCCCCTTCCCGTCGAGGGCCTCGCAAGGAACCATGGGGAGGGCATCATCGTCATAGACGATATGAAGATAAAGCGCCTCATTGCCGAGCAGATCGGTCCGCAGTCGACTGCGGACACCCTCGACGGTGGCGGCGTTCCGTGCGTGGACTGAGGCCCCTGACGACGGCGGGCGCCCGCCGCCGCACCGAAGCACTGCTGCTGCTGTTCGTCGTCGCCATCGCCGTCTTCGGGCACGTGAGCGCGGGCCTGGCGATGAACGGCGAGCTGCCCCAGCACCTCACCAGCTTCGTGATCAGCATGACCCTGCTCTCCCTGGTCGGACACCTGGGCATCCGCCGGTTCGCGGCGTACGCGGACCCGCTGGTCTTCCCGCTCGCCATGCTGCTGACCGGGCTCGGGCTCGTCCTGATCCACCGGCTCGACCAGGGCTACATCGAGCGCTACGGGTCGGACGCGAACGCGCCCGGCCAGCTGATGTGGACGGTGGTCGGGGTCGCCGCCTGCCTGCTGGTGGTGGCCCTGCTGCGGGACCACCGGCTGCTCCAGCGGTTCATCTACATCACGATGGCCGTCGCGCTGGTGCTGCTGATCGCGCCGGCGTTCTTCGGCGCGGACACGTACGGCGCGAAGCGCTGGATCATCCTGTTCGGGTTCTCGCTCCAGCCGGGCGAGTTCGTGAAGATCATGATCGCGGTCTTCTTCGCGGGGTACCTGGTCATCCACCGCGACTCGCTGGCGCTGACCGGCCGGAAGTTCCTGGGCATGCGACTGCCGCCGATGCGCCAGCTCGGGCCGATCATCACGGTGTGGATCATCTCGCTGCTGGTGCTGGTCTTCGAGCGCGACCTGGGCACCTCGCTGATCTTCTTCGGCGTGTTCGTGGTGATGCTGTACGTGGCCACCGAGCGCACCAGCTGGATCGCGTGCGGCCTGGTCCTGGCGGCGGGCGGCGCCTTCGTGGTCGGCTCGACCGAGCCGCACGTCAAGGCACGCGTGGCCGCCTGGCTCAATCCGCTGTCCTACTACTGGGAGAACCGCCCGCCCGGGGTCACGTCCGACCAGTCGGCGCAGGCGCTGTTCAGCTTCGGCACGGGCGGCGTCTCGGGCACCGGCCTGGGGATGGGCCACCCCGAGCTGATCAAGTTCGCGGGGCGCAGCGACTTCATCCTGACGACGGTGGGCGAGGAGCTCGGTCTGGCGGGGGTCATGGCCGTCCTGCTGCTGTACGCCCTGCTCGTGCAGCGGGGCCTGCGGATGGCGCTGGCCGCGCGGGACCCGTTCGGCAAGCTGCTGGCCGTGGGCCTCGCCGCGGCGCTGGCCCTCCAGGTCTTCGTGGTCGCCGGCGGCGTCACGGGCCTGATCCCCCTCACCGGCAAGGCCCTCCCCTTCCTGGCGAAGGGCGGCTCGTCCCTCCTGGCGAACTGGATCATGATCGCCCTCCTGCTCCGCATCAGCGACAGCGCGGAACGCCAGCGGGAAGCGGACGCCCGCGGCCCGGTGGAAACGACGATCACCCCGGTGGTGACGGCGGGGGCGCGGTAGGGGTACGGGGCTCGGCGGGGGCGGGGGGGCCGGGGTTCGGGACGGACGTTCCTTGGACATGCAGCGGGATCAGCGATGAGCCGGGCGGTCGGGACACGGCAGACCGGACATCCGGCCCCCGACGACCGCAATCAGCGCCAACCCACGCATCAGATCGCTACGCGCTTCTCCCGTCTCAGCGTCCGGCGCCCGTCCGGGGCCGCTACCCGCCCCAAAAGCCGACGAGATCCGACCTCCACCTTGTTAGCTGTTTAGCTAATGAGCTAAGTTGCCGGCATGACAGAAGCTCAGGGCGAGGCGGGGGCCTTTCGGGCCCTGGCCGATCCGACGCGGCGGCAGATCCTTGAGGACCTCAGGGGCGGTGAGCTCGCCGCCGGTGAGATCGCGGCCAGGTTCTCCATCAGCGCGCCCTCCATCTCGCGGCATCTCGGCGTGCTCAAGGGCGCCGGCCTGGTCACCGAGCGGCGGGAGGGCAACCGGATCCTCTACGCGCTGGCCGAGGACCGTCTGGCCACCTCCATCGGCCGGTTCCTCAGCGCCGTGTGCCCCGAACAGATCGTGCTCCGCCAGACCAAATGGCGCCCCGGGGCGCAGAGCGAGGGATCATGAAGCAGCCGGCCATGTCCAGCGTCATCGAACGGCGCCTCCTGGTGAACTACCGGGTCGCCCCGGAAGCGGCGGCGCGTCTGCTGCCCGGGCCGCTGCGCCCGCAGCTGGTGAACGGCTACGCGGTCGCGGGCATCTGCCTGTTGCGCCTGGGAAGCGTCCGGCCCACCTGGGCCCCCCGGGCCGTCGGGCTGCGCAGCGAGAACGTGGCGCACCGCATCGCCGTCGAATGGGACGGACCGGAAGGCGTCGAAACCGGTGTCTACATCCCCCGGCGCGACACCGCGTCCCCGATCAACGCCTGGGCCGGCGGCCGCCTCTTCCCCGGTGCACACGGCCGCGCCGACTTCGAGGTGGACGAGACGCCCGACCGGATGCGCGTCGCGCTGGCGACGCGGGACGGGGACACCCGGGTCGACGTAACAGTCGAACTCTCCGACGAGCTGCGGGGCAGCGGACTCTTCGCCGATCTCGCCGAGGCCTCCCGTTTCTTCCGGAGCGGGTCGAAGGGCCTCTCGCCCACCGGCACCGGCCGCCACCTGGAGGGGATGCGGCTGAGCACGAACGCCTGGCAGGTGGAGGCGGGCCGGGCCGTCTCCGCCACCTCGTCGTTCTTCGACGACCCGGACCGGTTCCCCCCGGGAACGGCCACCCTGGACTGCGCCCTGGTCATGCGCGACGTCCCCGCCACCTGGCGGCCGCTCCCCACCATGACTGCCGAGCAGCCCGTCCAACTCGCCAGCTGACGTCATGGGGTGCAGGTGGCAACCCCAGACGGCGGCGAGACGCTGAAATACGGGCAGCGCGTAGCGATCTGGCGCGTGGGGTGGTCCGGATTGCCGCTCATGGGGGCCGCATGTCCCTCTCCGGTCCGTCCCGTTCCTTTGGGGGGTTCCCGGCAGTCTTCGGCTTTTCGTGGCGGGTCGGGCTGTCAAGGGTGGAGCGCAGCGACATCGCGTAGCGACGCGACGAAGGAGCGCTCTTGACTGACCGGCCCGACGCGGAAGGACGATGAGACGGACGGGAAACCCCCAGCCCTTCCCTGAGACCGCCCGGCCGAGACCCCGCCTCCCCCGGGCCCCGAT
The DNA here is from genome assembly GCF_055580265.1 of Streptomyces sp. NPDC032091. NCBI lineage: Bacteria > Bacillati > Actinomycetota > Actinomycetes > Kitasatosporales > Streptomycetaceae > Streptomyces > Streptomyces sp. NPDC032091. Next base: position 129,272 of record NZ_JBVILR010000009.1, read on the forward strand.
CCCCTACAGGTAGTCCTCCAGGCGGGCGATCCTGAAGCCCTGCTCCTGTATGTGCTGGAGCATCCGCGTCGTCATGTGGATCTCCGTCGCGCCCTTGAGTTCCGACGGGCCGCGGAAGTGGGCCAGGATGATGTCGCCGGGCTTGAGGGCCGAGCCCTCGGCGTACTGGAAGTCGTTGATCTGCATCGACGCCCGCCACAGCACGACCTTGTCGATACCGCACTCCGAGGCGGCCTTCAGGGTGTCGTCGTTGTAGTTGCCGAAGGGCGGGCGGAACAGGACGGGCATCTTCCCGAAGCGCTTTTCCAGGCGCTCCTGCTGACCGCATATCTCCTTCTTCTGCGCCGCGAACGCCAGCGTGCGCATGTTGGGGTGCGTCAGCGTGTGGTTGTTTATCGTGCTGCCGGAGCCGTTGTCGCGGAGCTTCTCGAAGTAGCCGTAGTCCGACGACGCCACGTTGTCCGTCAGGAACATGCTGATCGGCAGCTTCAGGTCCGCCGCCATCTTCAGGAACTCGGGGTCCTTCTCCGCGCCGTCGTCGAAGGTCAGGAAGACGACCTTGTCGTTCGGCGCCACGGGTATTCGGTCCACGACCACCGGCTTGCCCGGCCCCGCCGGCTTGGGGAGCTGGGGCTTCTGCGCCGGCTTCGGGGCGTACTGCAGCGGGGCGGTCAGCCCCCACTTGCGGTACGCCTCGTCGCCCGGGGTGCCCGCCTGGGCCGAGGCGGACGCGGAGGCGCGGGCGGACGGGGAGGCCGACGGGCTCCCCGACTGCCCGGCCTTGCGGCCCAGCCTCTCGATGGGATCCACGCTGTTCCCGCATCCCGACAGGGACAGCGCGAGCGCGCCGGCCGTCAGCGTCCCGGCTACCAGCCGGCGCGCGTACTTCACAGGTAATCCTCCAGGCGGGCCACGGCGTACCCCTTGTCCGTGACGGTCTTCATGACATGACGGATCATGTCAGGCATCGTGCCCTTCCAGTCCTCGCGACCCCGGAAGTGCGTGAGGATGATGTCGCCGGGGTGCAGGTCCCTGTCCCACTCACGGTAGTCCATCCGGTTCGGGAAGGCCTCCGCGTTCCACAGGGGAACCGCCTTGATGCCACAGGACTTGGCCGCGCGCAGCGTGTCCTGGTTGTAGTTGCCGTACGGCGGCCGGAAGAGCTGGGGCCGCTTGCCGAACTGCTTCTGGATGGTGTCCTGCTGCCCGCAGATCTCCTCGCGCTGCTGCTCGTAGTTGAGGCCGGGCATGTAGCGGTGGTTGAGGGTGTGGTTGTTCAGCGTGACGCCGGCGGCCTGCATCTCCTTGAAGTACGGGTAGTTGTCCCGTACGAGGTAGTCGCTGAGGAACGCCGTGTACGGGATCTTCAGCTCCTGCATCATCCGGATGAACTCGGGGTCCTTCTCGGCCCCGTCGTCGACGGTCAGGAAGACGACCTTGTCCTCGGTCGGGACGGTGGTGAAGACCGGGGGCAGCTCGTCCTGGCCCTCGACCTCGAAGCCCTCGCGGGTGGGGATCTCGGGCTTCGTCTTCGGCCCGGCCGGGGCCATGAGCGGGGTCTTGGCCAGCCCCCACTTCTTCGCCATGACGGCGCGGGCCGCCTGGGCGGCCTTGAGCTTCTCGGCGGAGTTGGCGAGGGCGCCGGCCGCGCCGGAGCCGGCCTCGGCGGCGGGACGGTCCGGCTTGCCCTTGACCGGCGCGGCCGGGCCCGCGGCGCCGCACCCCGTGCCCAGGGCGGCGACCAGCAGCGCGGCCGCGGCCACCCCGTACCGGGCGCGCGGACGGGCCGCGGACCGGTGACCAAACTGCGTGGGATTTCCCTTTTGTCGTACTAGCTGCATAGCAGCGGATCCTTGCACCACGCGGCCCGGCTCCCCGCTCGACACCACGGCCGGAGCCCTCCCTTCCACCGACTGGCCGACAATGGAGCCGTGACTCCCGAAGACTTCGCCGCGCTCCTCGCCCCCGAGGGCCGCGCGCTCCTCGACTCGCTCCGCGACTACGACCCCGCCCAGGAGCTGGCCGTGGCCACCCGGCTGCGCCGCGAGCACCCCGCCGCCCTGGTGTCGGCCGCGCTGGGGCAGGCCCGGCTGCGGCAGCGGGCGGTGGCGAAGTTCGGGGCCGAGGACGCGTTCCGGATGTTCTTCACCCCCGGCGGCGGGGAGATGGCCACCCGCGCGTCCGTGGCCTCGTACCGGGCCGAGCGCCTCGCCGGACTGGGCGTACGCAGCGTGGCGGACCTGTGCTGCGGGATCGGCGGGGACGCGCTGGCGCTGGCGCGGCGCGGGATCCGGGTGCTGGCGGTGGACCTCGACCCGCTGACGGTGGCGGTCGCGCGGGCCAACGCGGAGGCGCTGGGGCTGGCGGACCTCATCGAGGTCCGGGAGGCGGACGTGACGGACGTCGACGTCTCCTCGTACGACGCCGTCTTCATCGACCCGGCCCGGCGCGGCGGGCGCGGGCGGATCTTCGACCCGGAGTCGTACTCGCCGCCGCTGTCGTGGGCGGTCGGGGCGGCGCGGGCCGCGCGGTACGCCGCCATCAAGATCGCGCCGGGGATCCCGCACGAGGCGGTGCCGGCGGAGGCCGAGGCGGAGTGGATCTCGGACCACGGGGACGTGAAGGAGGCCGTGCTGTGGTTCGGCACCGCCCCCGGCACGGTACGGGCCACCCTGCTGCCGGGACCGGTCGGGCTGGGCACCGCCGAGCCGCTGCCGGATCCCGAGGCGGGGCCGGTGGGGCGCTGGCTGTACGAGCCGGACGGCGCGGTGATCCGGGCGCACCTGGTGGCGGAGGTGGCGCAGCGGCTGGAGGGGCGGCTGATCGACCCGACGATCGCGTACATCACGGCCGACGAGCTGCGGGCGACGCCGTACGCGACGGCCTACGAGATCACGGACGTGCTGCCGTTCGGGCTGAAGAAGCTGAAGGCGCTGCTGCGGGAGCGGGAGGTGGGGGTGCTGACGGTGAAGAAGCGGGGGTCGGCGATCGAGCCGGAGGAGCTGCGGCGGAAGGTGAAGCCGTCGGGGCCGAACTCCGCCACGGTGTTCCTGACGCGGGTCGCGGGGGCGCCGGCGATGCTGATCGGCGGCCCCGTGGCGTAGCGGGGGCCCGGGCCTCCCCCGGCCACCGCTGGGGGTGCCCCCCGCGCCTCACACGCCGGCGAGGCTGGATTTCGCCGGGCGGGAGGGGGCGGCCCGGGTGCGTTCCCGGTGGGCGGGGCGGGCCCGGAGGGACCAGCTGTAGTGGGTGGCGGCCTTGGCCAGGCCCAGGAGCGCGGTGATCCACAGGATCAGGCCGAGGCCCATGGAGTACGCGACCTCCCCGACCGTGTCGGTGCCCGGCCGGGCACCCGACGCCGCGGTGAAGGCCGTCCAGAAGCCGAGGGCGCCCAGGGACAGCGAGGCCAGCAGCCACACCGCACTGCGGACCGGGGCACGCAGCCCCGCATCCGCTCCGGGGCCGTGGCCGGCGCCGTGGTCGGCGACGGCCCACGCGCACAGCAGCCGGTGCATCCGGCGCTCCTGCCGGGCACCCCGTACGAAGCAGTAGCCGGCCGGCACCAGGACGGCCGCCCCCATCCCGGCGAAGACGACGCCGAAGAGGCGCTCCGGGCCGGCGGCGGAGGCCAAGGTCATCGCGGCCGTGCTCACGAAGGTCCAGCCCACCGCGAAGACCGCCGCCAGCACCCACAGCAGCGCCAGCCGCCCCAGACCCAGGCTGCGGCGGCTCAGCTCGGCGAGGTGCCGCGCGCGGTCGGCCCGTACGACGCGCTCGTCCAGCCACTCGCGCAGGTGCGCGGGCGGCGGCGGGGGCGGCAGGTCACGGCGGCTAGGCATGCGCATGACCCTAGCGACGCCCCGTGGAGCTTCGCCGCAGCGCTCCTCGACCCGCGCTCAGCCGCCCTCCGTGACCTCGACGGACTCGAAGCGCCAGCGGTGCACGGGCCGGGTGATCAGGTCCGCCGCGGGCTCGGGCAGCTCGGGCAGCTCGGGCAGCTCCGCCGCGGAGCCGCCCTCCGGGGCCGGCCACCAGGTGACCACGAGGACCCGGTCCTGCGGGGCGCGCAGCACCTCGCGGCGCAGCGGATCCCGGGCCAGGACCTGGGCACGGGCCCACTCCAGCAGCTCGTTGCCCCGGCCTTCGACGGCCCGGGCCTCCCACATCAGCACGACGACGGTGTTCACGAGTAGAGGTTGTCCTTGCTGAGCTCGTGCACGTGGTCGTGGGAGTGCGCGTGGCCGTGGGAGTGGCCGTGCCCCTGGCCCTCGCCCTCGCCGTGCGCGGCGGACGTGCCCGGGACGTGCGGGTCCGTGACCGGGAGGGAGGAGTCCGCCGACAGGTCCCAGTCCGAGGCCGGACGGTTCCGCTTGACCATCTCGGCGCCCAGGGCCGCGACCATCGCGCCGTTGTCGGTGCACAGCTTGGGCCGGGGCACGCGCAGGATGATCCCCGCGTCGTCGCACCGCTCCTGCGCCAGCGAGCGCAGCCGGGAGTTGGCCGCCACGCCGCCGCCGATCATCAGGTGGTCCACGCCCTCGTCCTTGCACGCGCGGATCGCCTTGCGGGTGAGCACGTCCACCACGGCCTCCTGGAAGGACGCCGCCACGTCGCGCACCGGCACCTCCTCGCCCGCGTTCCGCTTCGCCTCGATCCAGCGGGCCACCGCCGTCTTGAGGCCGGAGAAGGAGAAGTCGTACGCCGGGTCGCGCGACCCGGTCAGTCCGCGCGGGAAGTCGATGGCCTTGGGGTCGCCCTCCTTCGCCAGCCGGTCGATGACCGGCCCGCCGGGGAAGCCCAGCTGGAGCACGCGGGCGATCTTGTCGAACGCCTCGCCGGCCGCGTCGTCGATGGTCGCGCCGAGCGGGCGGACGTCGCTGGTGATGTCCGGGGCCAGCAGCAGGGAGGAGTGGCCGCCGGACACCAGCAGGGCCATGGTGGGCTCGGGCAGCGGGCCGTGCTCCAGCTGGTCGACGCAGATGTGCGAGGCGAGGTGGTTGACCCCGTAGAGCGGCTTGCCCAGCGCGTAGGCGTACGCCTTCGCCGCCGAGACGCCGACCAGCAGCGCGCCCGCGAGGCCGGGGCCGGCGGTGACCGCGATGCCATCGAGGTCGCGCGCGCTGACGCCGGCCTCCTTCAGGGCGCGCTCGATGGTCGGGACCATCGCCTCCAGGTGGGCCCGGGAGGCGACCTCGGGCACGACCCCGCCGAAGCGGGCGTGCTCGTCGACGCTGGAGGCGACCGCGTCGGCCAGCAGGGTGGTGCCGCGGACGATGCCGACGCCGGTCTCGTCGCAGGAGGTCTCGATGCCGAGGACGAGCGGTTCGTCAGCTGCCATGGGTCTCACTGCTCTCAGGGTGTTCGGTGGTCTCGGTGGTCGGGTCGGCCGGGGAGGCCGCGGCGGCCGTACGGGCCGGGTCCGTCAGGCGCATGACCAGCGCGTCGACGTTCCCCGGCTGGTAGTAGCCCCGCCGGAAGCCGATCGGCTCGAAGCCGAAGCGCTCGTAGAGCCGCTGGGCGCGGGTGTTGTCGACCCGGACCTCCAGCAGCACCTCCGCGCACTCGAAGGCGGTCGCGGCGCGCAGCAGCTCGGTGAGGAGCCGGGCGCCGAGTCCGGTGCCCCACTGGTCCTTGGCCGCCGCGATGGTCTGTACGTCGCCCAGGTCGCCGGAGGCCGCCAGTCCCGCGTAGCCGACCAGGCGGCCGGAGGAGGGGTCCTCGGCGACGACGTAGCGGCGGCTGGCCCGCGGGCCGCGCGCGTGGGCGAGCTCGGACCAGAACATCCCGGCCGACCAGGCGTCCTCGGGGAAGAGCTCGTGCTCCAGTTCCAGCACCGGTGCGATGTCCCACCAGCGCATCTCGCGGAGCACTGCGGTCGGGGCGGTCACTGCGGGGTGACCACCTTGTAGTTCTTCGGCACCTGGGCGTCGGGGCGGCGCAGGTAGAGCGGCGTCACGGGGAGGAAGTCGGCGCCCGCCGCGAGGCGTTCGGCGGCCAGGCCGGCCAGGGCGGCGGCCGACTGGTGCTCGGGGTCGCGGGCGTCGGTGAAGACCTCCGGGTAGAGGCGGGCGCCCTGGCCGACGGCCGGGAGGCCGGCGACCCGCTCGGCGATGTCGGCCGGGCGGTCGACGGCGGGCTCGCCGACGCGGCTGCGCGGGTCCTCGTAGCGCGCCCAGTAGACCTCCTTGCGCCGCGCGTCGGTGGCGACGGTGAAGGGGCCCTCGATGCCGGCGGCGCCCGCGGCGTAGGCGAGCCCGTCGAGGGTGCACAGGCCGTGGACGGGGATGCCGAGGACGGCGGCGAAGGTGGAGGCGGTGACGAGGCCGACGCGCAGCCCGGTGTAGGGGCCGGGGCCGACGCCGACGACGATGCCGGTGAGGGCGTCGAGCTTCACCCCGGCCTCGGCGAGGACCCGGTCCACGGAGGGCAGCAGGAGCTCCCCGTGGCGGCGGGCGTCGACCTGGTGGGACTCGGCCAGGACGGACTCCCCGTCGTGCAGGGCGACGGTGACGGCGGGCGTGGCGGTATCTACGGCGAGCAAGAGCACGCGAACAGCCTACGACTCCCCGGCCCCCGGGCCTTGCGGCCGGTCGGGGCGGGGTCCGGCTGCTACCTTTCGACCGGCAGTGCGACGCGGCGACGAAGCGCAGGCGCGCACGACTCGGCAACGCAGCAGGAACCAGCACGCGCAGGCGCGGAGAGGTGGAGCAAGGTGGCACGCAGCAGCTCGGGAATCGTGGCCGGCCTCACGGTCGCGGCGATCGCCGCCATCGGCTTCCTCGGCTTCCAGGCGCACGCGACCGCTCCGGCGCACCCGGCGAAGGCCGCCGCGCAGGCTCCGCCGGCGCAGCCGCAGAACCAGGCTCCCGCGCAGCAGGACGCGGCGAAGCCGGCGGCGCTGCCGGCCGCGTCGGGGACCGGGCAGCGGGTCGTGTACTCGGTGTCGCAGAAGCGGGTGTGGCTGGTCACGGAGGACGGCAAGGACCCGAAGACCTTCACGGTGGTGCCGAGCACGGTGCACCCGGCGCCCGGCAGCTACCTGGTCAACTCCCGGGCGGGCACGGTCACCGGCTCGGACGGGGTGCCGATCGAGCACGTGGTCCGCTTCGCGAGCAGCACCGAGGGCATCGGGATCGGCTTCAGCGCCCGCGTGGACGGTCAGCTGCCGCAGCCGGACCCGTCGAAGAAGACGGGCGGCATCCGGATGTCGCGTGCGGACGGCGACGCCCTGTGGGCCTTCGCGCTCTACAACTCGAAGATCGTCGTCGTCCCGTAGTCCGGCCCGCCCTTCCGGGCGGACCTTTCACCCGTCCGTGGGTACCGCGCGCGGGCTCCCGCCGTCGTCAGGCCGCTTCCGGTTCCGCGGAGGCGGCCCGTTCGGCGTCCGCCGCGTCGTCGGCGGCGGGGTCCCGGGGGTCCGGTTCCGAGCGGGCGGGCGGCGTGGACACCGCGCTGGCGGCCGCACCCGCCGCGAGCAGGGCCCGCATGGACACGACGGGCGCTCGCTCTGCTCCTGCTGCCGACATGGCTGCCTCCTGAGACCCCGGGACGCCGAACTTAGGCACACCTAACCAGCGCTCGGTACCATGTCATCACGTCGGCCCGTGCCCGCGCAATGTTTTCCCGACGAGTTGTCGGCACATCGTCGGTACACCGGCCGGCGGCCGGCCGGGCGTCAGGGCGCCCGCCGGCCCGGCTACGCCGGCGACAGCCGCGCCAGCTCCGGCCCGGCCTGCTCCCACCGGGCGCCCACGCCGCGCAGCGCGACCTCGCGCACGTCGTCCAGGACCTCCTCGTGGCCGACCGCCCGCCCGATGACCACGTGCAGCCGGTCGTCGGAGAGCTCCTCGACCTTGCCGTCGCCCCACTCCACGACGACCACGGAATCGGGCAGCGAGACGTCCAGGTCCAGGTCCTCCATCTCGTCCAGCCCGCCGCCGAGCCGGTACGCGTCCACGTGCACCAGCGGCGGGCCGTCGCCCAGGGACGGGTGCACCCGGGCGATCACGAAGGTCGGCGAGGTCACGGCCCCGCGCACGCCCAGCCCCTCCCCCAGCCCCCGGGTCAGGGTGGTCTTGCCCGCGCCGAGCTCACCGGTCAGCAGGACCAGGTCGCCGGGGCGCAGCAGGCCGGCGATCCTGCGGCCCAGTTCCTGCATGGAGGCGGGCGAGTCGACGGTGATCAGGGTTTCGGCGGCGGCCTCGGCCAGGGCCTCAGCGGCCGGGCTGCGCGGCGCTTCCCGCTGTACGTCTTCCATGCGCCCCAACGTTAGTCGGTGCGGGGACGGCGCCGGCGCGCTCCAGCAGGCCGGTGAGCAGCGCCGTCACGATCTCGGGGCGCTCCAGCATCATCAGGTGCCCGGTCTCCTCCAGGACCGCCAGCTCGGCGGCCGGCAGCTCCTCCTTGATCGCGACGCTGTGCGCCGGCGGGATGATCATGTCGCGGTCCCCGGCGACGACGGTGACGGGGATGTCGGCGAACTTCTGGAGGGCGGCGCTCTTGTCGTGGATCTGGAAGGCCGGGTAGAACTCGGCGACCACGTCGATCGGAGTGGCCTCGATCAGCCGCTCGGCGAAGCGCGCGACGCCGGGGTCGACCTCGCGGGAACCGAACGAGTACAGCTTGATCATGCCGGCGAAGAGGTCGGCGGTGGCGCGGCGTCCCTTCTCCACCAGCTCCACCTGGGAGCCGAGGGCCTTGAGCACACCCGGCAGGAGGCGGCGCACGGCCCCCTGCCCGAGGGACGGCAGCCCGTACGTGACCTCGTCGAGCCGCCCGCTGGACGTGCCGACCAGGGCCACGCCGAGGACGCGCTCGCGCACCAGTTCCGGGAACTGCTCGGCGAGGGCCATGACGGTCATGCCGCCCATGGAGTGGCCGACGAGGACGAGCGGGCCCTGGGGCGCGGCGGCGTCGATGACGGCCTTGAGGTCGCGGCCGAGCTGGTCGATGGTGATGGGCTCGCCGTCGGCCTGGGCCAGGCCCCGGGCGCTGCGGCCGTGGCTGCGCTGGTCCCAGTAGACGGCGCGGACGAGCCCGCGCAGGGCGGCGCGCTGGAAGTGCCAGGAGTCCTGGCTGAGGCAGTAGCCGTGGCAGAACACGACGGTGGCGGGGGCCGCGTCCTTGCGGCGCAGCCGGCGCTTCACACCGCCGGGGGCCGCGGTCTCCTCGGCCTCGTCGACCTCGTAGTAGAGCTCGGTGCCGTCCTCGGCGCGGCAGGTGCCCTCGGTCCCGCGCAGGGAGCCGTAGTCCCCGGCGGCGTCCAGCGCGAGGCGCGCCTTGCGGCGGATGCCCCGGCCCACGGTGATCCGTTCGACGGCGACACCGGCCGCGGCGCCCGCCGCCATGACGCCGATGGCGGCGCCGGCCCAGCCGGCCTTGCGCCAGTTCTCGCTCACGACACGTTCCCGCTCACGTCGCCGCCGTCCTCACTCAGCCTCAGCCGCCCAGGTAGACCCGGGGCACCCGACCTCCGATACGGGTGACGATCTCATACGCGATCGTATGCGCCGCTTGAGCCCAGTCCTCGGCGGTGGGCTCGCCGCGCTCGGCGTCGCCGAGGATGACGACCTCGTCGCCGGGTGCGGCGAGGTCCTCGCCGAGGTCGACGACGAACTGGTCCATGGCGATCCGCCCGGCGGCCCGCCGGATCTTCCCGGCGACGAGCACGGGTCCTCGGCCGGAGGCGCTCCGCGGGATGCCGTCGGCGTAGCCGGCGGGGACGAGCGCGAGGTGCGTCTCGGCCCCGGTGACGTAGTGGTGGCCGTAGCTCACGCCGTGGCCGGCGGGGACGGTCTTGACCAGCGCGAGGGAGGCCCTGAGGGTCATCGCGGGCCGCAGGCCGAGTTCGGCGGGGGTGCCCAGCTCGGGGGAGGGCGAGACGCCGTAGACGGCCAGGCCGGTGCGGACGAGGTCGAAGTGGGTCTCGGGGAGGGTGAGGGTCGCGGGCGAGTTGGCGATGTGCCGGACCTCGGGGTCGACGCCCTCCTTCTCCGCGTAGGCCAGCATGTCGCGGAAGGCGTCGAGCTGGAGCCGGATGGAGGGGTGGCCGGGTTCGTCGGCGCAGGCGAAGTGCGACCAGACGCCGGTGACCTGGACGGTGCCCTCGGCCTGGGCGGCGACGGCCGCGCCGACGAGTTCGGCCCAGTCGGCGGGCTGGCAGCCGTTGCGGCCGAGGCCGGTGTCGGCCTTGAGCTGGATCCGGGCGGTGCGCCCGGCCGCGCGGGCGGCCGCGCGGACCTCCTCCAGCGCCCACATCCCGCTGACGGACAGGTCGATGTCCGCCTCGATCGCCTCGCGCCAGGGCCCGCCCGGGGTCCACAGCCAGCACATGATCCGCCCCTGGATCCCGGCGGCGCGCAGCTCCAGCGCCTCTTCGGGGGTGGCGGTGCCGAGCCAGGTGGCCCCGGCCTCCCGGGCCGCCCGGGCGCACTGGAGGGCCCCGTGCCCATAGGCGTTCGACTTGACGACGGCCATCAGCTCGGACCGGGGCGCCCGGGCGCGCAGGGCGCGCACGTTGGCCCGTACGGCGTCAAGATCGATCTCGGCGTACACGCGCATCGGTGTCTCGTTCATCGCCCACAGTCTCTCAGAACCCGTACCCGCCGGTGATCCGGCACGGTTCGCCCCCTATGCCCCCACCGGCTCGTGAGGCGCGGGATCCGGGGCGGGGACACGGCTCCGCCGAGCGGCCACCCGGCCGGGCTACGCCATGACGCTGCGCCACGCCTCGGGCAACGCACCGGCCACCTCCTGCGCCACCACCGGCGCCCCGCCGGCCGCGAACCGCCCCGCGAGCCCGTGCAGGTACGCCGCCACCGACCCCGCGTCCACCCCCGACAGCCCCCCGGCCAGCAGCGCCCCCGCCAGCCCCGACAGCACGTCCCCGCTCCCGGCGGTGGCCAGCCAGGGCGTCCCCGTCGGGTTCACCCGTACGGCCCCGTCCCCGGCGGGCGCGACCAGCGTCGTCGACCCCTTCAGCAGCACCGCCGCCCCGTACCGCCGCGCCAACTCCCGTACGGCGCCCAGCCGGCCGGCCTCCACCGCCTCCCGCGCCACGCCCAGCAGCGCCGCCGCCTCCCCCGCGTGCGGGGTCAGCAGGGTCGCGGCCCGGCGTCCCCGCACCACCGCGCCGTCCAGCCCGCGCAGCCCGTCCGCGTCGACCAGTACCGGCACGTCGGCGTCCGCCAGGGCCCGCTCGGCCTCCTCCGCGCGGCCCGCGCCGAGCCCCGGGCCGACCACCCAGGACTGCACCCGCCCCCGCCCGACCAGCACCTCGGGGAAGCGCGCCAGCACGGCCTCCGCCGCCGGCCCCACGTACCGCACCGCGCCGGCGCCGCCCCGCAGCGCCCCCGCCACGGCGAGCACCGCCGCGCCCGGGTACTGCTCCGACCCGGCGACGACCCCGACGACACCCCGCCGGTACTTGTCGCTCGACGCGGACGGCACCGGCAGCAGCCGCGCCACGTCGGCGTGTTGCAGCGCCTCCATCGCGGCGGCGGGCCGCGGCGGCTCCAGCCCGATGTCCACCAGCCGCACCGCCCCCGCCCGCGAGGCCCCCGGATCGGTCAGCAGTCCCGGCTTGTACGCCCCGAAGGTCACCGTCACGTCGGCCGTCACCGCCGGGCCCGCCACCTCCCCGGTGTCCGCGTCGACCCCGCTCGGCAGGTCCACCGCGACCACGGTCGCCCCGGCCGGGATCCGCTCCACGAGCGCGGCCGCGGCCGGCCGCAGCCCGCCCCGGCCGCCGATCCCGAGCAGCCCGTCCACGACCAGGTCGGCCCGCTCCGGCACCGTCGTCCCGACCCGTCCGCCGGCGGCCCGCAGCGCGGCCAGCCCGCCCGGGTGCATCCGCCCGGGGTCCATCGGCACCGCCGTCACCCCGGCCCCGCGCCGCGCCAGCCGGGCGCCGGCGTACAGGGCGTCACCCCCGTTGTCCCCGGGCCCGACCAGCAGGACCACGCGGGACCCGTAGACCCGGCCGCGGCCGCGCGCCAGCAGCTCCGCGCACACGGCGGCCAGCCCGGCCGCGGCCCGCGCCATCAGGGCACCCTCCGGCAGACGGGCCATCAGCTCGCGCTCGGCGGCCCGTACGCTCTCCACGCTGTAAGCAGTACGCATGCCACCAGCGTGCCCCACCCGGGCCGTCAGCCCTCGGCGATCACCACCGCCGACGCGATCCCGGCGTCGTGGCTGAGCGAGATGTGCCAGGACTTCACCCCGAGGGCCCGGGCCCGCGCCTCGACCGTGCCGGACACCCGCAGCCGGGGCTGCCCGGTGTCCTCGACGTACACCTCGGCGTCCGTCCACAGCAGGCCGCCGGGCGCGCCCAGGGCCTTGGCCAGGGCCTCCTTGGCGGCGAACCGGGCGGCGAGCGAGGCGACTCCGCGCCGCTCGCCGCTCGGCAGCGTCAACTCGGTGGGGAGGAACAGGCGCTCCGCCATCTGCGGCGTCCGCTCCAGCGCCGCGCCGAACCGCGCGATCTCGGCCACGTCAATCCCCACACCGACAATCACGGCAACAACCCCTACTACTCCACAGTGACGGACTTCGCGAGGTTACGCGGCTGGTCCACCTCGTTGCCGCGCGCGGTCGCCAGCTCGCACGCGAACACCTGGAGCGGGACCGTCGCCACCAGCGGCTGGAGCAGCGTCGGGGTCGCCGGGATCCGGATCAGGTGGTCGGCGTACGGGACGACCGCGTCGTCGCCGTCCTCGGCGATGACGATGGTCCGCGCCCCGCGCGCCCGGATCTCCTGGATGTTCGAGACGATCTTGTCGTGGAGGACGGAGCGTCCGCGCGGCGACGGCACGACGACCACCACCGGCATGTCCTGCTCGATCAGCGCGATCGGCCCGTGCTTGAGCTCGCCCGCCGCGAAGCCCTCGGCGTGCATGTACGCCAGCTCCTTGAGCTTGAGCGCGCCCTCCAGCGCCACCGGGTACCCGACGTGCCGGCCAAGGAACAGCACGGTGTCCTTGTCGGCCAGCGAGCGCGCGAGGGCCCGTACCGGCTCCATCGTCTCCAGCACCCGGTCCACCGCCGCGGCGATGTCCGACAGCTCCCGGATCACCACCTCGATCTCGTCGCCCCACTTCGTCCCCCGCACCTGGCCGAGGTACAGGGCGACGAGGTAACAGGCCACCAGCTGCGTCAGGAACGCCTTGGTCGAGGCGACGGCCACCTCCGGCCCGGCGTGCGTGTACAGCACGGCGTCCGACTCGCGCGGGATCGTCGACCCGTTCGTGTTGCAGACGGCCAGCACCCTGGCACCCTGCTCGCGGGCGTGCCGCAGCGCCATCAGGGTGTCCATGGTCTCGCCGGACTGGGAGATCGCGATCACCAGCGTCCGCTGGTCCAGGATCGGGTCGCGGTAACGGAACTCGCTGGCCAGCTCGGTCTCGCACGGGATGCGGGTCCAGTGCTCGATGGCCAGCTTCGCGATCATGCCCGCGTGGTACGCCGTACCGCACGCCACGATCACGACCTTGTCGACCTCGCGGAGCACCGAGGCGGGGATGCGCACCTCGTCGAGGGTCAGCAGGCCGCTCGCGTCGATCCTGCCCAGGAGGGTGTCGGCGACGGCCTTCGGCTGCTCGGCGATCTCCTTGAGCATGAAGTAGTCATAACCCCCCTTCTCGGCCGCCGAGGCGTCCCAGTCCACGTGGTACGCCCGCACGGACGCCGGCGCACCGTCGAAGTCGGTCACCGACACCCCGTCCCGGCGGAGCTCGACGACCTGGTCCTGCCCCAGCTCGATCGCGGACCGGGTGTGGGCGATGAACGCGGCCACGTCCGAGGCGAGGAAGTTCTCACCTTCCCCAACGCCCACCACCAGGGGGGAGTTCCGGCGCGCGCCGACGACCACGTCCGGCTCGTCGGCGTGCACGGCCACCAGCGTGAACGCGCCCTCCAGCCGCCGGCACACCTGCCGCATGGCCTCCGCCAGCCCGGCGCCCGCCGCGCCCCCGACGCCCCGGGACGCCTCGAAGCGCTCGGCCAGCAGGTGGGCGACGACCTCGGTGTCCGTCTCGGACTCCAGCCGGTGCCCGCGCTCGGCCAGTTCGGCGCGCAGCGCGGCGAAGTTCTCGATGATGCCGTTGTGGACGACGGCCACCCGGCCGGAGTTGTCCAGATGGGGATGGGCGTTGACGTCGGTGGGCCCGCCGTGGGTCGCCCACCGGGTGTGCCCCAGGCCCGTGGAGCCGGCCGGGAGCGGCTGCGCCACCAGCTCCTTCTCCAGGTTGACGAGCTTTCCGGCCTTCTTGGCGCTGACGAGCTTGCCGTCGGCGAGGACGGCGACCCCGGCCGAGTCGTAGCCCCGGTACTCCAGCCGCTTCAGTCCGGCGATGACCACATCGAGCGCCGACTGCGCTCCCACGTATCCCACAATTCCGCACATAGGCCGCAGGGTACGCCTGAGTTGGGCCGCTGTCGGGTACCCGAACAGGACGAAAACAGGGCGTCAGCCCAGCTTCCTGACCTGTGCCTCGATCGCGGGCGCGGCCAGCCGCGCCTCACCGGACAGCCGGCTGGCGTGGAAGTTCACCAGCGTGCCGCCCTTGCGCACGAGCATGAGCTCGGTCTCGTACGGCTCGCCGTCGCGCTCCGCCTCCACGGTGTAGGCGAGGGCCTCGTCACCGCCGGACGCCGCGTGCGGGACGATCCGGGTGACCGTGACGGTCTCCCCGTTCGCCGTCGCCGCGTACCCGCCCTCACAGGCCCGCCCAGCGCTCTGCACCTCGACGAAGTGCCCGTGCGCGGCGTCCCCCGCGTACGAGGCGAGGGTCACCACCGTCACCGTCGAGCTCGCCGCGTCCAGCGCGGCCGCCCGCTTCTGCTGCTCCGACGCGTCGTCGGACAGCGCCGACGCCACCGCGATCACGGAGGCCCTGGCCCAGCCGGTCCGCCCGGCCGGCAGGAACCCGGAGACGGCGCGGGCCAGCTCCCGGCACTCGGGCCGGTCCACGCTCGCCGGGGCGCTGTCGTGCGTCTCCGGGGTGACCTTGTGGTCCAGCAGGTCCGCCTGCGCCACGAGCAGCCGCTCGGGGGCCTCCTGGGGCCGGCCCTTCCGCGACAGATCCTGTTGCCCCTTGCGCGCCGGCCCGGTCCCGGGCGCGGACACCTCGGCGGCGGCCGGAACGCCGTCCTCCACCACGATCACGGTGGGCCGGCCGGTCCCGCATCCGCTCACCAGCACGGCCAGCGCCAGCCCCGAGACGGTGCACGCGGCCGCCCGCCGCGCATCCGCGCCTCTCATCCGAGCTTCCCGGCCTGCGCCGCGACGACCGCCTCCTGCGGCTGAGGGGCGCCGCCGGGACCGCCCATCCTCTCGAAGGTGGCCAGGACGTCGCCCTTGCGGACGAACACGTACTGCACGACGGTCTTCCGGCCTTCGGGCAGCTCCAGCACCGTCTGGAAGGCCAGCGACTCGTCCCCGGCCCGGGCCGTCTCCCCGGGCAGCACCTGCCCGACCTTGATCGCCTTGGGCCCGTCGAAGGCCGTGTACCCGCCCGCGCAGCCCGAGACGGCCGCCTTGAGCGCCGCGAAGGCGTCCGCAGCGCCCTGACCCGCGTAGGAGTCCAGGGTCACGGTGGTCTGCGGCTTCGCGGCGCTCTCCCGCAGCGCGTCGAGCTTCTCGTCCTCACCGGCGTCGGCGGCGGCGGGCCGGGGCTCCTCCATGACCGCGGCGACGGCGGTCCCCGCCGCCCGGCCGATCGGTATACCGGCCTGCGCCCGGACGAGCGGCACGCAGACCTCCTTGTCGGACGGGACCTTCCGCTCCGGCTCGCGCTTCGCGCGCTTGCCCTCCACCTGGTACCCCGGCAGGTCCGCCGGAGCCACCAGCAGCCCGCTCAGCAGCGCGGACGACTTCGCCGTACCCCCGGGCGCGGCGTCGGTGCGTACGTCCTTCCCCGCACCGGCCCCCGCACCGGAGCCGGAGTCGCAGGCGGCGGCCAGCAGACACAAGGAAACGGCGGCCGCGGCCAGGACGCCGCGACGGACAGACGTGGTACCCACGTGTTGCTCTCCCCCAGGAAACAGATCACCGCGGGACGCCGGTCAACGTCGCGGTGACGAACAATGTACGACTTGCTCGATCACGCGACCGGTGTTAATGGCACATACGCGGGATCTTCCCGGTCACACCGGGGAATCGTGATCGGCACGAGACGTGACGGGCTTCCGATCGAGACCCGCTCGCGGACGCCCGCGCCACCTGGGCGTTCCCGCCCGCGCGGCCGCCACGTGACCGACCCCACCACCCACGGGCGGCCCCGAGCCCCGACAATGGGCGGTGTGATCACATCGCCGACACGCTGTAC
This sequence comes from Streptomyces sp. NPDC032091, assembly GCF_055580265.1. Taxonomy (NCBI): domain Bacteria; kingdom Bacillati; phylum Actinomycetota; class Actinomycetes; order Kitasatosporales; family Streptomycetaceae; genus Streptomyces; species Streptomyces sp. NPDC032091. The sequence continues at coordinate 145,597 of NZ_JBVILR010000009.1, forward strand.
GCCGGACCACGCAACGGAGCGTTCCGGTTCCCGCCGGGTGCCGGAGCCCTCGCCCTACGTGGACCTCACGCGGGCCGAGTGGAGCGCCCTGCGCGAGCGCACCCCCCTGCCTCTGACGGCGGAGGAGGTCGAGCGGCTGCGCGGCCTCGGGGACGTCATCGACCTCGACGAGGTGCGGGACGTCTACCTCCCGCTCTCCCGCCTGCTGAACCTGTACGTCGGCGCCACCAGCAACCTCCGCGGCACCCTGAACACCTTCCTGGGCGACGCGGGCGGCACCGGCCACGGCGCCCAGCAGGGGACCCCGTTCGTCATAGGGGTGGCCGGGTCGGTCGCCGTCGGCAAGTCCACCGTGGCCCGTCTGCTCCAGGCCCTCCTGGCGCGCTGGCCCGAGCACCCGCGCGTCGAGCGGGTCACCACGGACGGGTTCCTCTACCCGATGAAGGAGCTCCAGCGCCGCGGCCTGACCTCCCGCAAGGGCTTCCCGGAGTCCTACGACCGGCGCGCGCTCACCAAGTTCGTCGCCGACATCAAGGCCGGCAAGGACGAGGTCACGGCCCCCGTCTACTCGCACCTGATCTACGACATCGTCCCGGACGAGCGGCTCGTCGTGCGCCGCCCGGACATCCTCATCGTCGAGGGCCTCAACGTCCTCCAGCCGGCCCTGCCGGGCAAGGACGGCCGGACCCGGGTCGGCCTCGCCGACTACTTCGACTTCAGCGTGTACGTGGACGCCCGCCCCGAGGACATCGAGCGCTGGTACCTCAACCGCTTCCGGAAGCTGCGCGAGACCGCGTTCCAGAACCCGTTCTCCTACTTCCGCAAGTACACCCAGGTCTCGGAGGAGGAGGCCCTGGAGTACGCGAAGACGATGTGGCGGACCATCAACAAGCCCAACCTGCTGGAGAACGTCGCCCCCACCCGCGGCCGCGCCACGCTCGTGGTCCGCAAGGGCCCCGACCACAAGGTCACCAAGCTCAGCCTGCGCAAGCTCTGAGGCCCGCCGCGGCCGCTCCGGGGCCTCCCCGGGAGCGGCCGCGGCCGGGTACTCCCTAGCCGAGGGCCGACTTCACGACGTCCGCGAGCCGCCCGGCGACCGCGCGGGCCTGCTCGATGTCGGCGGCCTCCACCATCACCCGTACGAGCGGCTCGGTACCCGAGGAGCGCAGCAGCACCCGTCCGGTGGACCCGAGCTCGCGCTCCGCCTCGGTCACGGCGGCCGCCAGATCGGCGGAGGTGGAGACGCGGGACTTGTCGACGTCCTTGACGTTGATCAGGACCTGCGGCAGCCGCGTCATGATCCCGGCGAGGTCGGCCAGGGAGCGGCCGGTGGCGGCGATCCGGGCGGCCAGCATGAGGCCGGTGAGGGTGCCGTCGCCGGTGGTGGCGTGGTCGAGGATGATCACGTGGCCGGACTGCTCGCCGCCGAGCGCGTAGCCGTGCTCCTTCATCGACTCCAGGACGTAGCGGTCGCCGACCGCGGTCTGGACGAGCTGGACGCCCTCGCCCTCCATGGCCAGCTTGAAGCCCAGGTTCGACATGACGGTGGCGACGACGGTGTTCTCGCGCAGCTGTCCGGCCTCGCGCAGGGCGAGGGCGAGCACGGCGAGGATCTGGTCGCCGTCGATCTCGTTGCCGTCGGCGTCCACCGCGAGGCAGCGGTCGGCGTCACCGTCGTGGGCGATGCCGAGGTCGGCCCCGTGCTCGACGACCGCCTGCTTGAGCAGGCCGAGGTGGGTGGAGCCGCAGCCGTCGTTGATGTTGAGGCCGTCGGGCTCGGCACCGATGGTGACGATCTCGGCGCCGGCCCGGGCGAAGGCCTCGGGCGAGACGCGGGCGGCCGCGCCGTGCGCCTCGTCCAGGACGATCTTCAGGCCGTCGAGGCGGTTGGGCAGAACGCCGATCAGGTGGGCGACGTACTTGTCGAAGCCCTCGTCGTAGTCGGAGACCCGGCCCACGCCGGAGCCCGTGGGCCGGTCCCAGGGAGCGCCGGTGCGGTGCTCCTCGTAGACGGACTCGATCCGGTCCTCCAGGTCGTCGGCGAGCTTGTGGCCGCCGCGCGCGAAGAACTTGATGCCGTTGTCGGGCATGGCGTTGTGGCTCGCGGAGAGCATCACGCCGAGGTCGGCGCCCAGCGCACCGGTGAGATACGCCACCGCCGGGGTGGGCAGCACACCGACGCGCAGGACGTCCACGCCGGCGCTGGCGAGGCCCGCGACGACCGCGGCCTCCAGGAACTCGCCCGAGGCGCGGGGATCACGGCCGACCACGGCCGTGGGGCGGTGGCCCGCGAAGGTGCCCGCCTCGGCCAGTACGTGCGCGGCCGCCACGGAGAGGCCGAGCGCGAGCTCGGCCGTCAGATCCGCGTTGGCGACGCCTCGTACACCGTCCGTCCCGAAGAGTCGTCCCACTGTTGTCCTCCCGAGTTCACGCTTCGCTTGGTTACCGCTGGTGACAGTTGTTTGCCGCTTTTGGCGGTAAACGAACCGCCCCGACAGCACAGAGAGTGCTGCCGGGGCGGTTTCGTTGCTGAACAGCAGGCGCAGATTAACGCTTGCTGTACTGCGGAGCCTTACGGGCCTTCTTGAGACCGGCCTTCTTGCGCTCGACCGCACGGTCGTCGCGGGAGAGGAAGCCGGCCTTCTTCAGCGCCGGGCGGTTGTTGTCCACGTCCGCCTCGTTCAGCGCGCGGGCCACGCCGAGGCGCAGGGCGCCGGCCTGACCGGAGACGCCGCCACCCGAGATGCGGGCGATGACGTCGTAGCGGCCGTCGAGCTCCAGGAGCTTGAAGGGCTCGTTGACTTCCTGCTGGTGCACCTTGTTGGGGAAGTAGTCCTCAAGGGTGCGACCGTTGATCTTCCACTTGCCGGTGCCCGGAACGATCCGGACGCGGGCGATGGCGTTCTTGCGACGGCCCAGGCCGGCGGCCGGCTGGGGGTCACCGAAGCGACCGGCAAGGGACTCGGAGGTGTAGTCGCCCTCGACGGCGACGTCCGACTCGGTGGTGTACTCCTCGACGCCCTCGAACTCGTCGACGGGGGTCTCGGCGGTGGTCTCGGCCACGATGCTCCTCAGAATTCTCTGTGTTTAGGGGGTGGCCGGAACTACTGCGCGACCTGGGTGATCTCGAACGGCACCGGCTGCTGGGCAGCGTGCGGGTGCTGGTCGCCCGAGTAGACCTTCAGCTTCGAGAGCATCTGACGGCCCAGGGAGTTCTTGGGGAGCATGCCCTTGACGGCCTTCTCGACGGCCTTCTCCGGGTTGTTCGCCAGCAGGTCGTCGTAACGCACGGAGCGCAGACCGCCCGGGAAGCCGGAGTGGCGGTAGGCCATCTTCTGCGAGGCCTTGTTGCCGGACAGGTGAACCTTGTCGGCGTTGATGATGATGACGAAGTCGCCCATGTCCATGTGGGGGGCGTAAGTCGGCTTGTGCTTGCCCTTGAGGAGGGTGGCGGCCTGGGTCGCCAGACGGCCGAGGACCACGTCCTGGGCGTCAATGACGAGCCACTGGCGCGAGATGTCGCCGGGCTTGGGGCTGAACGTACGCACGCGTATGCCTTCGCTTCTTCAGTGGTGGGTCATCCCATAGGGCCTAAGCCCCGCGGGAAGGGTCCTGACAGGGTCACCACGGACGATCACGACAGCCCTCGTTCACATCGGGGACGCACCCGAGTGAAAACCGCTGGTCATCGGTCCGGTGGACCGGCGTAAGGCCCTTTCACGTGAGAATGAGAAAGCCAATACGCATAACAAACCAGCAGGATACCCAAGCAGACCCGTACGGGTCAAAACGCGGTCCGCGTTGCCGATTCTGCTGGCGTCGCGGCGCACTCCGGTTCGGTCCTGGGTGGGGACCCCGCAGTTGTTACGGGCTCCAGAATAACCCGACTGCGGCGCAGTGCACGACGCCCCAGCAGACCGGCGAGCGCGCAGAGCGCCACGCAGTCCCGGAAAGCCCGCCGTTTGTGCTCGAACTCGGAGGGCCACGGGATCCCCGCCGCCTGCGGCACCAGGGCCGCCCAGAACCAGCCCGAGCGGGGCAGCGAGCCCTCCCGCACCCCCGACGCGAGCAGCAGCGGCAGCACCACCAGCAGGTAGTGGTCGAAGGACGGCCGTGAGACGAGGAACACGGCCAGCATCACCATGCAGGCGGTCTCCGCCAGCCGCAGCTCGTCCCCCTCGCCCTGCGGATCCGGCCGCCGCCACCGCCGCCACGCCGCCCACAGCCCGGCCGCCGCCCCCGCGCCCGCCACCGCCACCGCCACGGGCTGCGGCACCCCCAGCCGCGGCAGCACCGCGATCGGCGAGGCGTCCCAGGGCAGCGCGTACCCGTCCTGCCCCTGGAACAGGAACGGCAGCGTCTTGGTGAAGAACAGCGTCGGGCTCGGCATCAGCAGCGCCCCCGCCAGCGACAGCCCCACCGGCACCGCCACCGCCGCCGCCAGCCCCCGCCACCGCCGGGCCAGCACGAAGAGCAGCCCCACCGGCACCAGCATCGGCTTGCAGGCGATCGCCAGCCCCACCACCAGCCCCGCGGCCGTCCAGGACCTGCGGTGCGCGAGCAGCAGCGCCACCGGCAGGGCCGCCGCCGAGATCGCCGTCCAGTTCCCGATCAGCACCAGGTTCAGGTACGGCTTGTACGCCAGCCCCAGCAGTCCGAGCCCGCCCACCGCGAACCGCGAGCGGACCGGCACCGAGAACAGCCGCAGCGCCGCCCACCATCCGGCGCCGACCAGCCCCGACATCCCCGCCGGCAGCAGCCAGCGCAGCACGCCCGTCGGCACCAGCGCCTCCGGGACCGCCATGAGCACGGCACTGGGCAGGTACAGGAAGCGCTTGTCCTCGTACGGGGAGACGCCCTCCAGCAGCGCGTCCGCCGCCTTGACCACGAACGCGTTGTCCGATCCCCAGTTCGCCCGCAGGCTCGTCGACACCGAGACGGAAAGCAGCACCACCAGCGCCACCGCCCGCCAGGTCCGCGGCGCCGGCCCGAGCAGCCAGGCGACGAGCCGGTCCTCCGTGACCGGACGGCCACTGCGTGTCAGCCAGATGCGCATGAGCCAGATGCTAGGCCGCAGCCCCACGACGCCTCCCCCTCGACCCGCGCGGGGGAGGTCGGCCCCCTAGCGCTTCCGGTCGACCCTACGTTCGTCCCAGACGGGCTCCTGAGTCTCCCGCACCACACCGTCCGAACCGAAGACCAGATAACGGTCGAATGTGCGCGCGAACCAGCGGTCGTGGGTCACGCACAGCACCGTCCCCTCGTACGCCTCCAGACCGTCCTGGAGGGCCTCCGCCGACTCCAGGTCCAGGTTGTCGGTCGGCTCGTCCAGCAGCAGCGCCGTGGTGCCGGCCAGCTCCAGCAGCAGGATCTGGAACCGCGCCTGCTGGCCGCCCGACAGCCGCTCGAACGGCTGCTCCGCCTGCCGCTCCAGCTCGTAGCGGCGCAGCGCCCCCATCGCCTGGCCCAGCGGCTTGGCCGCCTCCGTCCACAGGATGTCGACGAGCGTGCGGCCGAACAGCTCCGGATGGGCGTGGGTCTGCGCGAAATGGCCGGGAACCACCCGCGCGCCCAGCTTCCAGTCACCCGTGTGCCTGACGTCCTCCCCCGCCAGCAGCCGCAGGAAGTGGGACTTGCCCGAGCCGTTCGAGCCGAGGACCGCGACCCGCTCCCCGTAGAAGACCTCCAGGTCGAACGGCTTCATCAGGCCGGTCAGCTCCAGGTTCTCCACCGTCAGCGCGCGCACGCCCGTCCGGCCGCCCTTGAGCCGCATCCTGATGTCCTGCTCCCGCGGCGGCTCCGGCGGCGGGCCGGCCTCCTCGAACTTCTGGAACCGGGTCTGCATCGCCCGGTAGCGCGAGGCCATGTCGGGGCTGCTCGCCGCCTGGTTGCGCAGCCGCAGCACCAGGGCCTTCAGCCGGGCGTGCTCCTCGTCCCAGCGCCGCTTGAGCTCCTCGAACCGGGCGAAGCGCTCCTTGCGGGCCTCGTGGTACGTGCCGAAGCCCGCGCCGTGCACCCAGACGTCGGAGCCCATCGGGCTCGCCTCCAGGCTGATGATCTTCTCGGCGGCCTGGGTGAGCAGCTCCCGGTCGTGGGAGACGAACAGCACCGTCTTGCGGGTGGCCCGCAGCTGCTCCTCCAGCCAGCGCTTGCCCGGCACGTCGAGGTAGTTGTCCGGCTCGTCGAGCAGCAGCACCTCGTCCGGCCCGCGCAGCAGCGCCTCCAGGACCAGCCGCTTCTGCTCACCGCCGGAGAGGGTGCGTACCTGACGGAACTGGGCCTGGTCGTACGGGATGGCCAGCGCGGCCATCGTGCAGACGTCCCAGAGCGTCTCCGCCTCGTAGCCCTGGACGTCGGCCCAGTCGCTGAGCGCCTGGGCGTAGGCCATCTGCGCGGCCTCGTCGTCGACGGTGAGGATCAGCTCCTCGGCCCGGTCCACGGCCTTCGCCGCCTCCCGGATCCGCGGCTGCGACACCGAGACCAGCAGGTCCCGTACGGTCGTCTCGTCCCGCACCGAGCCCACGAACTGGGACATCACGCCGAGGCCGCCGCTGATGGTGACCCCGCCGCCGTGCGGCTGGAGCTCACCGGAGATCAGCTTCAGCAGGGTGGTCTTGCCCGCGCCGTTCGCCCCCACCAGGGCCACCACCGACCCCTCCCCCACGCGGAAGGAGACGTCGGGGAGCAGGACCCGCCCGTCGGGAAGGTAGTACTCCAGGTGGCTGGCTTCGAGATGTCCCATGCGGGGCATTGTCGCGGTCCGGCGGGGCCGGGCCCAAACCGGTGACGGGTCAGCAGCAGCCCTTGCCCGGCAGGGTGCGCATGTTCCGCGCCTCCTTGCTGCGGGCGGCCAGCAGTTCGTCGGCCGGGTAGCCGACCTCCTCCAGGGTCAGCCCGTGCGGCTTGACCACGTGCACCGAGGAGTCCCGTACGGCCGCGGCCAGGACCCGGCCGGGCCACTCGACGGGCCGGTGCCCGTCGCCGACGTGCAGCAGCGCGCCGACCAGGGAGCGGACCATGTTGTGGCAGAAGGCGTCGGCGCGGACGGTCGCCGTGACGATCCCGTCGCCGCCCCGCACCCAGCTGAGCTCCTGGAGGGTGCGGATGGTCGTCGCGCCCTCGCGCTTCTTGCAGTACGCGGCGAAGTCGTGCTCGCCGAGCAGGGCGCGGGAGGCCTCGTTCATGGCGTCCACGTCCAGGGGCCACTGGTGCCACAGCACGTGCCCGCGGCGCAGCGGGTCCACGCCGCCCTGGTGGTCGCCGACGCGGTAGGCGTAGCGGCGCCAGATCGCGGAGAACCGCGCGTTGAACCCCTCGGGGGCCTCGGCGACCTTCCACACCCGGATGTCGTGCGGCAGCCGGCCCGCGAGGCGCCGGAGCAGCTTGTCGTGGTGCTCGGCCCACACCTCCTCGGCCAGGTCGAACTGCGCGACCTGCCCGCGGGCGTGCACGCCGGCGTCGGTGCGCCCGGCGACGGTCAGCTCGACCGGCTCCTTGAGCCGCATCACGGTCTGCAGGGCGCTCTCCAGCTCGCCCTGGACGGTCCGCAGCGTGCGCTGCTTCGCCCAGCCGGAGAAGTCCTTGCCGTCGTACGACAGGTCCAGCCGTACCCGGACGTGTCCGGGCTCCACCTCGTCACTCACGTGACCGATCCTCTCAGACGCACAGACATGCAGAACGGGCCCGCCCCGGGAAGGGGCGGGCCCGTTCAGAGCCGATCAAGCAAGCTCGATCCCGTAGCGGGATCAGGCCTCCTTGGTCTCCTCGACGGCCTCGGTCTCGGTGGCCTCGGCCTTGGCCTCCGCCTCCTTGACCGCACGCTTGGTGGCGGCCTCGGCCTCACCGGTGGCCTGCTGGGCGACCGTGAGGGCCTCGACCAGCTCGATCACGGCCATCGGGGCGTTGTCGCCACGACGGTTGCCGATCTTGGTGATGCGCGTGTAACCACCGGGGCGGTTCTCGTAGCGCGGGGCGATCTCGGTGAACAGCGTGTGCACGATGCTCTTGTCCGTGATCGTCTGCAGCACCAGGCGACGGTTGTGGATGTCGCCCTTCTTGGCCTTGGTGACCAGACGCTCGGCGTAGGGACGCAGGCGGCGGGCCTTGGCCTCGGTGGTGGTGATGCGGCCGTGCTCGAAGAGCGCCTTCGCGAGGTTCGCGAGAAGGTGCTTCTCGTGCGCGGCGGAGCCGCCCAGACGGGCACCCTTGGCGGGACGCGGCATGGTGTTACTCCTTCATATCTGCACCGGCCGTGTCAGGTACCGGTGTCAGTTCCCCCGGGGCGGACGCCCCGGGAAAGTCATTGCTTAGTACTGCTCGGTCTCGACGAAACCGGCGTCCGCGTCGTCGTCGGCGCCGAAGGCGTCGGCGGCGGCGGTCGGGTCGAATCCGGGCGGGCTGTCCTTGAGGGCCAGGCCCATGCCGGCGAGCTTCGCCTTGACCTCGTCGATCGACTTCGCACCGAAGTTGCGGATGTCGAGCAGGTCCGCCTCGGAGCGGGCGACGAGCTCACCCACGGAGTGGATGCCCTCGCGCTTGAGGCAGTTGTACGACCGAACGGTGAGCTCCAGCTCCTCGATCGGCAGCGCCAGGTCGGCGGCCAGGGCGGCGTCCGTGGGGGACGGGCCCATGTCGATGCCCTCGGCGTCGATGTTGAGCTCGCGCGCCAGACCGAACAGCTCGACCAGGGTCTTGCCGGCGGACGCCATGGCGTCGCGCGGGCGCATGGCCTGCTTGGTCTCGACGTCGACGATGAGCTTGTCGAAGTCGGTGCGCTGCTCGACTCGGGTCGCCTCGACCTTGTAGGTGACCTTCAGCACCGGCGAGTAGATGGAGTCGATCGGAATACGGCCGATCTCCTGGCCCACCTGCTTGTTCTGGACGGCGGAGACGTAGCCGCGACCGCGCTCGACGGTCAGCTCCATCTCCAGCTTGCCCTTGCCGTTGAGCGTGGCGAGGACCAGGTCCGGGTTGTGCACCTCGACACCGGCCGGGGGCGCGATGTCGGCAGCGGTGACCAGGCCGGGACCCTGCTTGCGCAGGTACATCACGACCGGCTCGTCGTGCTCCGAGGAGACGACCAGCTGCTTGATGTTGAGGATGATGTCCGTGACGTCTTCCTTGACGCCCGGCACGGTGGTGAACTCGTGCAGGACGCCGTCCACGCGGATGCTGGTGACAGCGGCACCCGGGATGGAGGACAGGAGGGTACGGCGCAGGGAGTTGCCGAGGGTGTAGCCGAAGCCCGGCTCCAGCGGCTCGATCACGAACCGCGAGCGGTACTCGTCGACGACCTCTTCGGTCAGCGAAGGACGCTGAGCGATAAGCATGTCTGTTCCTTCAAGTCGTGGACGCCCACTATTTGACGCCCGACAGGTGCGGCCGGGGGGCCGCGGACTTACAAGGGTACGGGCGACACGCCCCCTTTCAGGGGCATGTCGCCCGAAAATCCCACGTCAACCCAGGTACGTAACGTACCTAGGGTCAGACGCGCCGCCGCTTCGGCGGGCGGCAGCCGTTGTGCGGGGTGGGGGTGACGTCCTGGATCGAGCCGACCTCGAGGCCGGTGGCCTGGAGGGAGCGGATCGCGGTCTCACGGCCGGAGCCGGGACCCTTGACGAAGACGTCGACCTTGCGCATGCCGTGCTCCTGCGCGCGGCGGGCGGCCGACTCGGCGGCCATCTGCGCGGCGAAGGGGGTGGACTTGCGCGAGCCCTTGAAGCCGACGTGGCCGGCGGAGGCCCAGGAGATCACGTTGCCCGAGGGGTCCGTGATCGAGACGATCGTGTTGTTGAACGTGCTCTTGATGTGGGCGTGCCCGTGAGCGACGTTCTTCTTTTCCTTGCGGCGCACCTTCTTGGCAGCGCCCTGACGACCCTTGGGGGGCATCTCTTACTCCTACGGGAGGTGGTCGGTCCTACAGCGCAAGACCGCTGAACAGGACTACTTCTTGCCCGGCTTCTTCTTGCCGGCGATCGCGCGACGCGGGCCCTTGCGGGTACGCGCGTTCGTGCTGGTGCGCTGACCGTGCACCGGCAGGCCACGACGGTGGCGGATGCCCTGGTAGCACTGGATCTCGATCTTGCGGCGAATGTCGCCCTGGATCTCGCGGCGGAGGTCACCCTCGGTACGGAGGTTGGCGTCCACGTACTCGCGGATCTTGACGAGGTCCTCTTCGGCCAGGTCACGAACGCGGGTGTTCGGGTTCACGCCGGTGGAGGCGAGGATCTCCTTGGACCGGGTGCGCCCGATACCGAAGACGTAGGTGAGTGCGATCTCCACACGCTTTTCGCGCGGGATGTCAACACCGGAAACGCGTGCCATTCAATGGCTCCTGTGTGTTCGGGGGTCTGCAACAGAACCGCTCCCGACCGCCGACCACCCGAATGGGCGGTGGTACGTCCGGGTCCCCGGCCCCCGCCGGAGGTGCCGCCGGCCCCTCTCAGGGCTGGGCGGGTTCTGCTTATGTACGTTTTGTTACGTCGCGCGAAGAACTGCGGAAGGCAGGTCGGTCGGCGTGCGTCAGCCCTGGCGCTGCTTGTGGCGCAGGTTGTCGCAGATGACCATGACCCGGCCGTGACGGCGGATCACCTTGCACTTGTCGCAGATCTTCTTGACGCTCGGCTTGACCTTCATGTTGGTGAGGTTCTCCGGGTCAGTGCCACCACCCGCGCCGGAGCGGGGTGCGGGGGCAAGATCTACTTGTATCGGTAGACGATCCGGCCACGCGTCAGGTCGTAGGGAGACAGCTCCACAACGACCCGGTCATCGGGAAGGATGCGGATGTAGTGCATACGCATCTTGCCGCTGATGTGCGCGAGGACTTTGTGACCGTTCTGGAGTTCCACCTTGAACATGGCGTTCGGGAGGGACTCGATCACGGTGCCCTCGATCTCGATGGCACCTTGCTTCTTGGCCACGCTTCGCCTTTCGAATCGGCTACCTTGATCGGCTCACGGACATGGGAATGCACGTAAGCCGACGAGTCAGTCTACGTCAGGGCACCCAGAAAGACGAATCCGGAAAGTTTGCCCCAGAGTCTAGATCATTAACCGGCGGCTACCCGAGGGGGTCGGGAGCCGTCGTGACGCCGTACTCCGCGAGCTTCGCCTTGCCGCAGTCCGGGCTGGTCAGGACGATCGGACCGGCCTCGGTGAGGGCCACCGAGTGCTCCCAGTGCGAGGACCAGGTGCCGTCCGTGGTGATGACCGTCCAGTCGTCGGCGAGTACCTCCGTCTGGGCGGTTCCCAGGGACACCATCGGCTCGATCGCCAGGCAGAGGCCCGGGACCAGCTTGATGCCCTTGCCCCGCTTGCGCGAGACGTAGTTCAGCAGGTGCGGGTCCATGTGCATCTCGGTGCCGATGCCGTGGCCGCCGTAGTCCTCGATGATCCCGAACTTGCCGAGGCTGTGCTCACCGGTGGTCGGGCGGGGCTGGCGCTTGATGTAGCCCTCGATCGCCTTCGAGATGTCCACCAGGCGGTTGCCGGCCTTCATGGCCGCGATGCCGGCCCACATCGACTCCTCGGTGACCCGGGAGAGCTCGACCAGCTCCGGAGCGTGACCCGTGCCCACGAACGCCGTGTACGCCGCGTCGCCGTGCCAGCCGTCCACGATGGCGCCGGCGTCGATGGAGATGATGTCGCCGTCCTTGAGGACCGTCTTGTCGTCCGGGATGCCGTGGACGACGACCTCGTTCACCGACGTGCAGATGGTCGCGGGGAAACCGCCGTAGCCGAGGAAGTTCGACTTCGCCCCGGCGTCCGCGATCACCTTGCGGGCCACCATGTCCAGGTCCCGCGTCGTGGCACCCGGAACGGCCGCCTCACGGGTCGCCGCGTGGATCGCGGCGACGACCAGCCCTGCCTCGCGCATCTTCGCGATCTGCTCGGGGGTCTTGAGCTGAACCATGGACGGACCTTCCACCTTCGAAAACGGGTCGCTTCAACAGTACGGCCGCGATGTCCTGGGGACACCGCGGCCGTACCGGCACTGCTGGGGGGTGACTACTTCTTCAGGGCGTCCATCGCCCGCTTGGTGATCTCGTGCACCTCGCCGAGGGCGGAGATGGTCACCAGCAGACCCTGGGCCTTGTAGTAGTCGATGATCGGCTCGGTCTGCGTGTGGTAGACCTCAAGCCGGTTGCGGACCGTGTCCTCGGAGTCGTCGCCCCGCTGGTACAGCTCGCCGCCGCACTGGTCGCAGACGCCCTCGGTCTTCGGGGCCGCGTAGATCACGTGGAAGACGTGCGCGGAGTTCTGGCGGCAGATCCGCCGGCCGGCGATGCGCTTGACGACCTCGTCCTCCTCGACCTCCAGGTCGAGGACGGCGTCCAGCTTCATGCCGGCGCCCACGAGCATCTCGTCGAGGGCCTCGGCCTGGGCGACGTTGCGCGGGAAGCCGTCGAGCAGGAAACCGCCCGCGGCGTCCGGCTGCTCCATGCGGTCCTTGGCCATGCCGATGGTGATCTCGTCCGGGACGAGCTCGCCGGCGTCCATGAACGCCTTGGCGCGCACGCCCAGCTCCGTGCCCTGGCTGATGTTGGCGCGGAAGAGGTCGCCCGTGGAGATGTGCGGGATCGACAGGTTCTTGGCGAGGAACGCGGCCTGCGTTCCCTTGCCCGCCCCGGGGGGTCCGACGAGGACGATTCGCATCAGCGGAGGAACCCTTCGTAGTTGCGCTGCTGGAGCTGGCTCTCGATCTGCTTCACGGTTTCCAGACCCACACCCACGATGATCAGGATGCTCGTCCCGCCGAACGGGAAGTTCTGGTTCGCTCCGAAGCCGGCCAACGCCATTGTCGGCACCAGAGCGATGAGACCCAGGTACAGCGACCCCGGCCAGGTGATCCGGTTGAGTACGTAGCTCAGGTACTCAGCGGTGGGCCGGCCGGCGCGGATGCCCGGGATGAACCCACCATACTTCTTCATGTTGTCGGCAACTTCCTCGGGGTTGAACGAGATCGCCACGTAGAAGAACGCGAAGAAGACGATCAGGAGGAAGTAGGCGGCGATGTAGTACGGGTGGTCGCCCTTGACGAAGTGCTTCTGGATCCAGGTCGCCCAGCTCGCGGTCGAGCCGCTGAACTGCACGATCAGGGCCGGGATGTACAGCAGCGACGAGGCGAAGATGACCGGGATGACACCGGCCTGGTTCACCTTGAGCGGGATGTAGGTGGACGTGCCCCCGTAGGCGCGGCGACCGATCATGCGCTTCGCGTACTGGACGGGGATCCTGCGCTGGGCCTGCTCGACGAAGACCACCAGGGCCACCATCGCGAGACCGACGAGGATGACGACCGCGAACTCCACCCAGCCATCGGCGATCTTGCCCTGGAGCTTGATCGTCCAGAGGGCGGTGACGAAACCGGCGGCGATCGAGATGAACATCAGGATCGACATGCCGTTGCCGATGCCGCGGTCGGTGATGAGCTCACCGAGCCACATGACGATGCAGGTACCGGCGGTCATGGTGATCACCATCGTGATGGTGGTGAAGATCGAACGGTCCGGGACGATCTCGCGAGCGACCGGGCAGGTCCCGAACAGGGCGCCGGTACGCGCGGTGGCGACCAGGCCGGTGCCCTGGAGGATCGCGAGCGCGACCGTCAGATAGCGCGTGTACTGAGTGATCTTCGAGGTGCCGGCCTGTCCCTCTTTCTTGAGGTTCTCCAGCTTCGGGATGACCACGGTCAGCAGCTGCAGGATGATGCTGGCGGTGATGTACGGCATGATGCCGAGCGCGAAGATCGTGATCTGCAGCAGCGCGCCGCCGCTGAACATGTTGACCAGGCCGAAGAGGCTGTTGCTGCTCCCCATCTGGTCCACACAGATCTGAACGTTCTTGTAGCTCACGCCGGGTACCGGGATGTGGGACCCGAGCCGATACAGCACGATGATGCCGAGCGTGAAGAGCAGCTTCTTGCGCAGGTCGGGCGTCTTGAACGCCCGGGCGAACGCGGTGAGCACGGTGCCTCCTGCGACCCCCGCGCTACTGCGTCAGAGGTGACGGTCTGAGGATCGACGATTACGTACAAGCAAAGGTGCAGGCCACCTTACCGGCGACTGCGCCCCCCGTGGAACGACCAACCGGGGATGCCCCATATGTGAGGCATCCCCGGTCGGGTTTCTAGCTATTTGTCACAGAGTTCGTCTTAGACGAGCTCGGTCACGGTGCCGCCGGCGGCGGCAATCTTCTCCTTGGCGGAGGCGGAGACGGCGTCAACCGAAACCGTCAGCGCCACGGAGATCTCGCCCTGGCCCAGGACCTTGACGAGGCTGTTCTTGCGAACCGCGCCCTTGGCGACCAGGTCGGCCACCGTGACCTCTCCACCCTCGGGGTAGAGGGCACCGAGCTTGTCCAGGTTGACCACCTGGAACTCGGTGCGGAACGGGTTCTTGAAGCCCTTCAGCTTCGGCAGGCGCATGTGGAGGGGCATCTGCCCACCCTCGAAGCGCTGCGGAACCTGGTAGCGGGCCTTCGTACCCTTGGTACCACGACCAGCCGTCTTACCCTTCGACGCCTCACCACGACCGACACGGGTCTTCGCGGTCTTGGCACCGGGGGCCGGACGGAGGTTGTGAGCCTTCAGCGGGCTGTTCTCAGCCATGATTAGTCAACCTCCTCAACCGTCACGAGGTGGCGGACGGTGTGCACCATGCCGCGGAACTCGGGACGGTCCTCCTTGACGACCACGTCGTTCAGGCGCTTGAGCCCGAGCGAACGGAGGGTGTCGCGGTGGTTCTGCTTGCTGCCGATGTACGACTTCGTCTGCGTGATCTTGAGGCGAGCCATCACACACCCGCCCCTGCACGCGCACGAAGCAGAGCCGCGGGGGCGACGTCCTCAAGCGGCAGACCACGGCGAGCCGCGATCTCCTCGGGACGCTGCAGACCCTTGAGGGCCTCCACGGTCGCGTGCACGATGTTGATCGCGTTGTCGGAGCCGAGCGACTTCGACAGGATGTCGTGAACGCCGGCGCACTCCAGAACGGCGCGCACCGGGCCACCGGCGATCACACCGGTACCGGGGGAAGCAGGCTTCAGCAGGACAACGCCGGCCGCCTTCTCGCCCTGGATCGGGTGCGGGATGGTGCCCTGGATGCGGGGAACCTTGAAGAAGTTCTTCTTGGCTTCCTCGACGCCCTTGGCGATGGCCGCGGGAACTTCCTTGGCCTTGCCGTAACCGACACCTACGGTGCCGTCACCGTCACCCACCACGACGAGCGCAGTGAAGCTGAAGCGACGACCACCCTTGACAACCTTGGCGACGCGGTTGATCGCGACAACGCGCTCAACGTAAGCGGTCTTCTCGGCGGCAGCGCCACCGTCGCGACCCTTCCGGTCCCGCCGCTCGCCGCCACCGGCACCGCTGCCGCGGCGCTGGGGTCCAGCCATTGGATTACCTCTCTCTGTTACGTCCGTGAGTCCCGGAACCGGGGCTTAGAACTTCAGCCCGGCTTCGCGGGCGGCGTCAGCCAGAGCGGCAATGCGCCCGGCGTATCGGTTGCCACCGCGGTCAAAGACGACGGTCTCGACGCCGGCAGCCTTCGCACGCTCGGCGACGAGCGCGCCGACGGCCTGGGCCTGGGCGCTCTTGTCGCCTTCGCCACCGCGGATCGAAGCGTCCAGGGTCGACGCGGACGCCAGGGTGTGGCCCTGGAGGTCGTCGATGACCTGAGCAACGATGTTGCGGTTCGAACGCGTCACGACGAGGCGCGGACGCTCCGCCGTACCCGAGACGTTCTTGCGGATGCGGATGTGGCGGCGAGCCTTGGCAGCGCGCTTGTACGCGTCGCCCTTGGCGATCTTCACACCGTATGCCATGGCTACTTACCAGCCTTTCCGACCTTGCGGCGGATGACCTCGCCGGCGTACTTGACACCCTTGGCCTTGTACGGGTCGGGCTTCCGCAGCTTGCGGATGTTGGCGGCGACCTCGCCGACCTTCTGCTTGTCGATGCCCTCGACCGAGAACTTGGTCGGCGACTCGACCTTGAACGAGATGCCCTCGGGCGCCTCGACGAGGATCGGGTGGCTGTAGCCGAGCTGGAACTCCAGGTCGGAGCCCTTCGCGGCCACGCGGTAACCGACACCGCTGATCTCAAGGGCCTTGACGTAACCCGCGGTCACGCCGGTGATCATGTTCGCCACCAGCGTGCGGGACAGGCCGTGCAGGGCCTTGTTCTGACGCTCGTCGTTCGGACGGGTGACGTTCAGAACGCCGTCCTCACCCTTGACGATCTCGATCGGCGCCTTGACGGTGTGCGTGAGGGAACCCTTGGGGCCCTTCACAGCGACCGTCTGGCCGTCGATGGTGACGTCCACACCGGCGGGAACCTGGATGGGGAGCTTGCCGATTCGCGACATTGCTTTTCCTCCGTTCCCGACTACCAGACGTAGGCGAGGACTTCCCCACCTACGCCCTTCTTGCCTGCCTGCTGACCGGTCAGGAGACCGTGCGACGTGGAGATGATCGCCACGCCCAGGCCACCGAGGACCTTCGGCAGGTTGGTGGACTTCGCGTACACGCGCAGACCGGGCTTCGAGATCCGCTTGATGCCCGCGATGGAGCGCTCACGGTTCGGCCCGAACTTCAGCTCGAGGACGAGGTTCTTGCCGACCTCGGCGTCCTCGACCTTCCAGCCGGTGATGAAACCCTCCTGCTTGAGGATCTCCGCGATGTGCGACTTGATCTTGCTGTGCGGCATCACGACGGTGTCGTGGTACGCCGAGTTAGCGTTACGCAGACGCGTGAGCATGTCTGCGATCGGGTCAGTCATGGTCATGAAAGTGGCCTTCGGCCTCTCTCGCCGGGGTTTCCTGTATGTGCCATCCCTCTCCCCACTCGGTGGCGGGACGGGTGCGGCACGGGGACCTACGGCGTAGTAAGTCGATAGGGCGGCGGACGCCCAACCCCACAAGCCTACGGCATGCGGGCAGGGCGGTCCGCCGACCTGATGCTTACCGAGAGCGTCTGGAAAACCTCAACACCCAAAGGGTGAGAGGGATTTACCAGGAGCTCTTGGTCACGCCCGGCAGCTCGCCACGGTGAGCCATCTCACGGAGGCACACGCGGCAGAGGCCGAACTTGCGGTACACGGAGTGGGGGCGACCGCAGCGCTGGCAGCGGGTGTACGCACGCACACCGAACTTGGGCTTACGGGCAGCCTTCGCGATGAGAGCCTTCTTCGCCATCTCGCTTACGCCTCCTTGAAGGGGAAGCCGAGGTGACGGAGGAGCGCGCGGCCCTCAGCGTCGTTGGTCGCCGTGGTGACCACGGTGATGTCCATACCCCGGGTACGGTCGATCTTGTCCTGGTCGATCTCGTGGAACATGACCTGCTCGGTGAGACCGAAGGTGTAGTTGCCACGGCCGTCGAACTGCTTCGGCGACAGACCACGGAAGTCACGGATACGCGGCAGCGCGAGCGACAGCGTACGGTCCAGGAACTCCCACATGCGGTCACCACGGAGGGTGACGTGGCAGCCGATCGGCTGACCCTCACGCAGCTTGAACTGCGCGATGGACTTGCGGGCCTTCGTGACGGCCGGCTTCTGACCGGTGATCGTCGTCAGGTCGCGGATGGCACCGTCGATCAGCTTCGAGTCACGGGCGGCGTCGCCGACACCCATGTTCACGACGATCTTGACGAGGCCGGGAATCTGCATGACGTTCTCGTAGGAGAACTCTTCACGCATCTTGCCCGCGATCTCCTCGCGGTACTTGGTCTTCAGACGCGGAGTGGTAGCCATCAGATGTCCTCACCCGTGCGCTTGGCAACGCGGATCTTGTTGCCCTCGTCGTCGAAGCGGAAACCGACGCGGGTGACGACCTTCTTGCCGTCCTTCTCCACGACCAGCTGGACGTTGGACACGTGGACGGGGGCCTCGGTGATCACGATGCCGCCGGCCTGGTTCTGCCCAGCCTTGGTGTGCTTCTTGACCCGGTTGACACCCTCGACCAGGACGCGGGACTCGGTCGGGAAGGCCGCGATGACCTTGCCCTGCTTGCCCTTGTCCTTACCGGTGATGACCTGGACCAGGTCGCCCTTCTTGATCTTCATGCTTACAGCACCTCCGGCGCGAGCGAGATGATCTTCATGAACTTCTTCTCGCGCAGCTCACGGCCGACGGGGCCGAAGATACGGGTGCCACGAGGGTCGCCGTCGTTCTTCAGAATGACGGCGGCGTTCTCGTCGAAGCGGATGTACGAGCCGTCCTGGCGGCGGCGCTCCTTGACGGTGCGAACGATGACGGCCTTGACGACGTCACCCTTCTTCACGTTGCCGCCGGGGATCGCGTCCTTGACGGTGGCGACGATGACGTCACCGATGCCCGCGTAGCGGCGACCGGAGCCACCGAGAACACGGATGCAAAGGATCTCCTTGGCACCAGTGTTGTCGGCGACACGCAGTCGCGACTCCTGCTGGATCACGTCTATCTCCTGTTTGTCTGCCGGTTCCCGGCCGGGGCTCCGTGAAGGAGCCCCGGCCGAGCCTGGCGGAACGAATCCGAGGGAAGCCCCTCGGACTGATTACTTGGCCTTTTCGAGGATCTCGACGATGCGCCAGCGCTTGCTCGCCGACAGCGGACGCGTCTCCATGATGAGGACGCGGTCGCCGACGCCGGCAGCGTTCTGCTCGTCGTGAGCCTTGAGCTTGTTCGTACGGCGGATGACCTTGCCGTACAGCGCGTGCTTGACGCGGTCCTCGACGGCGACGACGACGGTCTTGTCCATCTTGTCGCTGACGACCAGGCCCTCACGGGTCTTGCGGAAGCCGCGCTCGGTCTTCTCAGTCACGTTGTTCTCGCTCATCAGGCGTTCTCCACCGTCTCGATACCGAGCTCACGCTCGTGCATCAGGGTGTAGATGCGAGCGATGTCCTTACGGACGGACTTGAGCCGGCCGTTGTTCTCCAGCTGACCGGTGGCCGCCTGGAAACGGAGCTTGAACAGCTCTTCCTTGGCCTCGCGAAGCTTGGCAACGAGCTCCTCGTTGCCGAGCTCGCGGAGCTCGGACGCCTTGGTTCCCGTCGCCATCACGACTCACCTGCCTCGCGCTTGACGATGCGGCACTTCATCGGCAGCTTGTGGGCCGCACGAGTGAGAGCCTCACGCGCAATCTTTTCGTTCGGGTAGGACAGCTCGAACATGACCCGGCCCGGGTGCACGTTCGCGATCCACCACTCGGGGGAACCCTTACCGGAACCCATGCGGGTCTCGGCGGGCTTCTTCGTCAGCGGGCGGTCCGGGTAGATGTTGATCCAGACCTTGCCGCCACGCTTGATGTGGCGGGTCATCGCGATACGAGCCGCCTCGATCTGGCGGTTCGTCACGTAGGCGGGGGTGAGCGCCTGGATGCCGTACTCGCCGAACGAGACCTCAGTACCGCCCTTGGCCATACCGCTGCGCTTCGGGTGGTGCTGCTTGCGGTGCTTGACCCTACGAGGGATCAGCATGTCGGTCAGGCCTCCGTTCCGGTGCTCTCGGCCGGAGCGGCGGCGGGGGCGTCGGCCTTGGGGGCCTCGGCACCAGCAGCCTGCTGCGGCTTGCGGCCACCACGGCCGCCGCGCTCGCCACCACGGCCACCACGGCCGGCGGGACGGTCGCCAGCGCCGGCACCACGGGCCGGGCGGTTACCCGCACGGGCCGCAGCGTTCTCGGCGCGAACCTCGGCGATGTTCTTGACGTCGCCCTTGTAGATCCAGACCTTCACGCCGATACGGCCGAAGGTGGTCTTGGCCTCGAAGAAGCCGTAGTCCACGTTCGCGCGCAGCGTGTGCAGCGGCACACGACCCTCGCGGTAGAACTCGGAGCGGGACATCTCGGCGCCGCCGAGACGGCCACCGCACTGGATCTTGATGCCCTTGGCGCCGGCCTTCATGGTGCCCTGCATGCTCTTGCGCATGGCACGACGGAAGGAGACGCGGGAGGAGAGCTGCTCGGCGACGGCCTGAGCAACCAGCTGAGCGTCGAGCTCGGGGTTCTTGACCTCGAGGATGTTCAGCTGGACCTGCTTGCCCGTGAGCTTTTCGAGGTCACCGCGGATGCGGTCGGCCTCGGCGCCACGGCGGCCGATGACGATGCCGGGACGGGCGGTGTGGATGTCCACACGCACGCGGTCACGGGTGCGCTCGATCTCAACCTTCGAGATGCCGGCGCGCTCCATGCCGGACGTCATCATCCGACGGATGGCGACGTCTTCCTTGACGTAGTCCTTGTACAGCTTGTCGGCGTACCAACGCGACTTGAAGTCCGTGGTGATGCCGAGTCGGAACCCGTGCGGGTTTACCTTCTGGCCCATTACCGGGAACCTTCCTTGCTGCTGACGACCACGGTGATGTGGCTGGTCCGCTTGCGGATCCGGTAGGCACGGCCCTGGGCACGCGGACGGAACCGCTTCAGGGTCGGGCCCTCGTCCACGTACGCCTCGCTGATGACCAGCGTGGAGGCGTCCGGGTGGTTGTAGTTGTGTGCGGCGTTGGCAATGGCGCTGTCCAGCACCTTGCCGACCGGCACGCTCGCGGCCTGCGGGGCGAAACGCAGGACCGCCTGAGCCTCCGTGGCATCCATGCCACGGATGAGGTCCACCACGCGGCGGGCCTTCATGGGCGTGACGCGGATGTACCGCGCCTGGGCCCTGGCTTCCATGGTTGTCCCTTCGGTGTTAGTCATAGTCGTAACCACCCCGCGATTAGCGGCGCTTCGACTTCCGGTCGTCCTTGACGTGGCCGCGGAAGGTGCGAGTCGGCGAGAACTCGCCGAGCTTGTGGCCGACCATCGACTCGGTGACGAACACCGGGACGTGGGTCTTGCCGTTGTGCACCGCGATGGTGTGACCCAGCATGCTGGGGATGATCATCGAGCGACGGGACCAGGTCTTGATGACGTTCTTGGTGCCGGCTTCGTTCTGGGCGTCCACCTTCTTTACGAGGTGGTCGTCGACGAAGGGCCCCTTCTTGAGACTGCGCGGCATCTAAACCCGCTCCTAGCGCTTCTTGTTCGTCTTGCGGCGGCGGACGATGTACTTGCTCGAAGCCTTCTTCGGCGAGCGAGTACGACCCTCCTTCTGACCCCACGGGGAGACCGGGTGGCGACCACCGCTGGTCTTGCCCTCACCACCACCGTGCGGGTGGTCAACCGGGTTCATCGCGACACCGCGGACGGTCGGGCGAACGCCCTTCCAGCGCATGCGGCCGGCCTTGCCCCAGTTGATGTTCGACTGCTCGGCGTTGCCGACCTCGCCGACCGTGGCGCGGCAGCGGGCGTCGACGAGACGGATCTCGCCGGACGGCATGCGGAGGTGGGCCATCACGCCCTCCTTCGCCAGCAGCTGCACGGAGGCACCGGCCGAACGCGCGAACTTGGCGCCGCCACCGGGGCGGAGCTCGATCGCGTGGATCGTGGTACCGACCGGGATGTTGCGGAGCGCGAGGTTGTTGCCCGGCTTGATGTCGGCCGTGGGGCCGTTCTCGATCCGGTCACCCTGCTGCAGACCGCGCGGCGCGATGATGTAGCGCTTCTCGCCGTCGGCGTAGTGCAGCAGCGCGATGCGCGCGGTGCGGTTGGGGTCGTACTCGATGTGCGCGACCTTGGCCGGCACGCCGTCCTTGTCGTGACGACGGAAGTCGATCACTCGGTAGGCGCGCTTGTGTCCGCCACCCTGGTGGCGAACGGTGATCCGACCGGTGTTGTTACGGCCGCCCTTGCTGTGCAGGGGGCGAACCAGCGACTTCTCCGGCGTGGACCGCGTGATCTCGACAAAGTCGGCGACGCTGGAGCCACGACGGCCCGGGGTCGTCGGCTTGTACTTGCGGATACCCATTTCTCAGTCCTCGTCCGATTCCGGACGACTAGACCTCCGTTAGGAGGCCTGGCCGCCGAAGATGTCGATACGGTTGCCCTCGGCAAGGGTCACGATGGCGCGCTTGGTGTTGGCACGCTTGCCGAAACCGGTCTTGGTGCGCTTGCGCTTACCCTGACGGTTGATCGTGTTGACCCCGGTGACCTTGACCGAGAAGACCGCCTCGACGGCCTGCTTGATCTGGGTCTTGTTGGCGCCGGGCGCGACGATGAACGTGTACTTGTTCTCGTCCAGCAGCGCGTAGCTCTTCTCCGAGACGACCGGCTTGATCAGCAGGTCGCGCGGGTCGGTGAAGGTCTTGCTGGTAACGGTCGCCTCAGACATCAGGCCTCGTTCCCTTCGGTCTCATCGGCCTTGGGGCCAGACACGAAGGACTCAAGCGCGGCCTGGGTGAAGACCACGTCGTCAGAGACGATCACGTCGTACGTGTTCAGCTGGCCCGGCTCCAGGATGTGAACCTGGGGCAGGTTGCGGGCGGACAGCCACGCCAGCTCGTCGGAGCGCTCGGCGACCAGGAGCAGGTTCTTGCGCTCCGAGATCTTGCCGAACAGCGTCTTCGCGGCCTTGGTGGAGGCGGCACCCTCGACCACGCCGGTGACGACGTGGATGCGGGAGTGACGCGCACGGTCCGAGAGGGCACCGCGGAGGGCGGCGGCCTTCATCTTCTTCGGGGTGCGCTGCGAGTAGTCACGCGGCTGCGGGCCGTGGACGACGCCACCGCCGGCGAACTGCGGAGCGCGGGTCGAACCCTGACGGGCGCGGCCGGTGCCCTTCTGGCGGTACGGCTTCTTGCCACCACCACGGACTTCGCCACGGGTCTTGGTCTTGTGCGTGCCCTGACGGGCAGCGGCCAGCTGGGCGACGACGACCTGGTGGATCAGCGGAACGCTGGTCTTCGCGTCGAAGATCTCCGCGGGGAGCTCGACGGTACCGGCCTTGTCGCCTGCCGGCGAAAGGATGTCAATGGTGCTCATTACCTCAAGCCCCCTTGGCCGCGGTACGGACCAGGACGAGGCCGCCGTTCGGACCGGGGACCGCGCCCTTGATGAGGAGCAGACCCTTCTCCGCGTCAACCGCGTGGATGGTCAGGTTCTGGGTGGTGACGCGCTCGTTACCCATGCGACCGGCCATGCGCATGCCCTTGAAGACACGCCCAGGGGTGGCGCAGCCACCGATCGAACCGGGGGAGCGGTGCTTGCGCTGCACACCGTGACCGGCGCCGAGGCCCCGGAAGTTGTGGCGCTTCATGACACCGGCGAAGCCCTTGCCCTTGCTGTTGCCCGTGACGTCAACCTTGACGCCGGACTCGAACACGGCAGCCGTGATCTCCTGGCCGAGCGTGTACTCGCTGGCGTCGGAGGTACGGAGCTCCACCAGGTGGCGGCGCGGGGTCACGTCGGCCTTGGCGAAGTGGCCCTTGAGGGGCTTGTTCACCTTGCGCGGGTCGATCTCGCCGAAGGCGATCTGGACCGACTCGTAGCCGTCGTTGTCGTTGGTGCGGACCTGGGTAACGACACAGGGCCCGGCCTTGACTACGGTCACCGGGACGACACGGTTGTTCTCGTCCCAGACCTGGGTCATGCCGAGCTTCTCGCCCAGGACGCCCTTGATCTGCTTAGCCATCTTCTCGACGCCTCTCAGAGCTTGATCTCGATGTCAACGCCGGCCGGAAGGTCCAGGCGCATCAGCGAGTCAACGGTCTTGGGCGTCGGGTCGAGGATGTCGATCAGGCGCTTGTGCGTGCGCATCTCGAAGTGCTCGCGCGAGTCCTTGTACTTGTGCGGCGACTTGATGACGCAGTACACGTTCTTCTCAGTGGGCAGCGGCACCGGGCCCGCGACCGACGCACCAGTGCGGGTCACCGTCTCGACGATCTTCTTCGCCGAGGAGTCGATGACCTCGTGGTCGTAGGCCTTGAGCCGGATGCGGATCTTCTGTCCCGCCATGGCTACTCCGTAGTCCTGTCTCGTGTGGAAACGCTCTGGCTCCCGGTCGGCTGCGGAACGGGGTTCCGCGGCCCCTCCTCCGACCCACGCGGTCGGGCGTGTCGCACTCCCTCCGAGAAAATCCCCATACGGGAACTCCCTCATCAAAGGGGGTGCGGCCCTGGGCCGCGCATCGGGGGAGAAACACCCACCGGGTGCCTGGTGCGGACCGTGCTGACACTTCCCAGAAGATTCCCGTACGTCCGCCCTCATTGCTGCCCCGAGAGGCAGATTAAGGACGACGAGTACTGTGGGACTCGCTTCCGGTCCTCCCGGCGGGAGGCGCGCAGCATCGGCACACAGCCGAGCAACTTGAGTAGTCTGCCATACGAGACACGTACCTGGCCAATCGGGCCGAAGAGAATACCCCTCGGAGCGATCACGTCAAACCGCGGACCCCTCGGCGCGCCGGAGTTCTCCCAGGCCAGACGGCCCTCCCCGGCGCATCGCCGGCCCTCTCCCGCCGCCTCGGCCTCCCGGAGCCTCCCGGACCCCGTCACGGCCTCCCCCAGGCGTCTCCCCGACACGCAGAAGGGCCCCTCCCCCGCCGCCGGAGCGGTGGGGAAGGGGCCCTTCTGTCACACATGGTGCCCGCTGGTGCGAGCTACCAGGTCAGAACACGAATTACTTCGTGATCTTGGTGACCTGGCCGGCGCCGACCGTACGACCACCCTCACGGATGGCGAACTTCAGGCCCTCCTCCATGGCGACCGGCTGGATCAGCTGGACGGACATGTCGGTGTTGTCGCCCGGCATGACCATCTCGGTGCCCTCGGGGAGGGTCACGACGCCGGTCACGTCCGTGGTACGGAAGTAGAACTGCGGGCGGTAGTTGTTGAAGAACGGGGTGTGACGGCCACCCTCGTCCTTCGACAGGATGTACGCGGCGGCCTCGAACTCGGTGTGCGGCGTGACCGAACCGGGCTTGATGATGACCTGGCCGCGCTCGACGTCCTCGCGCTTGATGCCACGGAGGAGCAGACCGACGTTCTCGCCGGCCTGGCCCTCGTCGAGCAGCTTGCGGAACATCTCGATGCCGGTGACCGTGGTGGTGGTCTTCTCCTGCTTGATGCCGATGATGTCAACGGTCTCGTTGACCTTCAGGACACCACGCTCGATGCGGCCGGTGACGACGGTGCCACGACCGGTGATCGTGAAGACGTCCTCGACGGGCATCAGGAACGGCTTGTCGGTGTCACGCGGCGGGGTCGGGATGGCCTCGTCCACGGCGTCCATCAGGCCGAGGAGCTTGTCACCCCACTCCTTGTCGCCCTCAAGCGCCTTCAGCGCGGAGACCTGGACGACCGGAAGGTCGTCGCCCGGGAAGTCGTACTCGGAGAGCAGCTCACGGACCTCGAGCTCGACGAGCTCCAGGATCTCCTCGTCGTCCACCATGTCGGCCTTGTTCAGGGCGACGACGATGTACGGAACGCCGACCTGGCGGGCCAGGAGCACGTGCTCCTTGGTCTGCGGCATCGGGCCGTCGGTGGCGGCGACCACGAGGATGGCGCCGTCCATCTGCGCGGCACCGGTGATCATGTTCTTGATGTAGTCCGCGTGACCCGGGCAGTCGACGTGGGCGTAGTGACGCGCCTCGGTCTGGTACTCGACGTGCGCGATGGAGATGGTGATACCGCGCTGGCGCTCCTCAGGAGCCTTGTCGATCTGGTCGAACGCCGACGCCGCGTTCAGGTCCGGGTACTTGTCGTGCAGCACCTTGGTAATGGCGGCCGTGAGGGTCGTCTTACCGTGGTCAATGTGACCGATGGTGCCGATGTTGACGTGCGGCTTAGTCCGCTCGAACTTCGCCTTCGCCACGGGGGTCCTCCTGAGAGTGGTTCTGTACGCCTTGATGATCGTCGGCGCCAGGTGATCTTTGCTGGATAGCCGGTTCCCCCGGGGCAACGGGAGGGTTGCTCCTGTTGCCCCAGAGGCTCCGGTGGCAAGCCTAAAGCGTGTACTCGGAAGAGTTACTCGCCCTTGGCCTTCGCGATGATCTCCTCAGCGACGTTCCGGGGAACCTCGGCGTAGGAGTCGAACTGCATCGAGTAGCTGGCGCGACCCGAGGTCTTGCTGCGGAGGTCTCCGACGTAGCCGAACATCTCCGAAAGCGGCACGAGGCCCTTGACGATCTTGGCTCCGTGACGGTCCTCCATGGCCTGGATCTGGCCACGGCGGGAGTTGATGTCACCGATGACGTCGCCCATGGACTCCTCGGGCGTGGTGACCTCGACGGCCATCATCGGCTCAAGGAGCACGGGAGAAGCCTTGCGCGCGGCCTCCTTGAAGGCCTGCGAACCGGCGATCTTGAAGGCGAGCTCGGAGGAGTCGACCTCGTGGTAGCCACCGTCGAGAAGCGTGACGCGGACGCCCGTCATCTCGTAGCCGGCCAGGATGCCGAACTGCATGGCCTCCTGCGCACCGGCGTCGACCGAAGGGATGTACTCCTTCGGCACGCGGCCACCGGTGACCTTGTTCACGAACTCGTACGCCGGACCATCGGCGTCCGTGATCGGCTCGATCGCGATCTGCACCTTGGCGAACTGACCGGTACCACCGGTCTGCTTCTTGTGGGTGTAGTCGTGACGCTCGACGGCCTTGCGGATCGTCTCGCGGTACGCGACCTGCGGCTTGCCGACGTTGGCGACGACCTTGAACTCGCGCTTCATACGGTCGACCAGCACCTCGAGGTGCAGCTCGCCCATACCGCCGAGGATGGTCTGGCCGGTCTCCTCGTCCGAGTGGACGTGGAACGACGGGTCCTCTTCCGCGAGACGCTGGATGGCGACACCCAGCTTCTCCTGGTCGCCCTTGGAGGCGGGCTCGATGGCGACCTGGATGACCGGAGCCGGGAAGTCCATGGACTCCAGGATCACGGGCGCCTTGTCGTCGCACAGCGTCTCACCGGTGGTGGTCTGCTTCAGGCCCATGACGGCGACGATGTCGCCGGCGCCCACCGCGTCGATCTCCTCACGCTTGTTCGCGTGCATGCGGTAGATCTTGCCGATGCGCTCCTTCTTGCCCTTGACGGAGTTCAGCACCGCGGTGCCGGCCTCCAGGCGGCCCGAGTAAACCCGGACGAAGGTGAGCTTGCCGAGGTGCGGGTCGCTCATGATCTTGAACGCGAGCGCGGCGAGGGGCTCCTCGTCCGACGGCTTGCGCTTCACGACGACCTCGGCGTCCTTGACGTCGTGGCCCTCGATGGCCTCGATGTCGAGCGGCGACGGGAGGTAGCGCACGACGGCGTCGAGCAGGGGCTGGACGCCCTTGTTCTTGAACGCCGTACCGCAGAAGACCGCGGTGATCGTGGGCTCGCCCTTGCCCTTGCCGGAGCCGAGGATGATGCGGCGGACGGCCGCATGCAGCTGCTCGGCGGTGGGCTCGACGCCCTCCAGGAACAGCTCCATCATCTCTTCGTCGTTCTCGGCGACCTGCTCGACGAGGGTGGCGCGCCACTCCTCGGCCAGCTCGGTGTGCGAGGCCGGGATGTCGACGACGTCGTACATCTCACCCTTGGTGGCCTCGGCGGACCACACGAGGGCCTTCATGCGGACCAGGTCGACAACGCCCTGGAAGTCCGCCTCGGCACCGATCGGCAGCTGCATCACGATCGGAACCGCGCCGAGGCGGTCCTTGATCATGTCGACGCAGCGCATGAACTCGGCGCCGGTACGGTCGAGCTTGTTGACGAAGCAGATGCGCGGGACGCCGTAGCGGTCCGCCTGACGCCAAACGGTCTCGGACTGCGGCTCCACACCGGCGACACCGTCGAACACGGTGACGGCACCGTCGAGGACGCGGAGCGAACGCTCCACCTCGACCGTGAAGTCCACGTGACCCGGGGTGTCGATGATGTTGATGGTGTGGTCGACGTCTTCGAGCGGCCAGTGACAGGTCGTCGCGGCGGACGTGATGGTGATGCCGCGCTCCTGCTCCTGCTCCATCCAGTCCATCGTGGCAGCGCCGTCGTGGACTTCACCGATCTTGTAAGACACACCGGTGTAGAACAGGATGCGCTCGGTGGTGGTCGTCTTGCCCGCGTCGATGTGGGCCATGATGCCGATGTTGCGCACCTTGGCCAGGTCAAGCGAAGTGGTAGCCATAAGGCTTCAGTCTTCTCTCGGTCTCGATGTGGGTTGCGACTACCAGCGGTAGTGCGCGAAGGCCTTGTTGGACTCGGCCATCTTGTGCGTGTCCTCGCGCTTCTTGACGGCCGCACCGAGGCCGTTCGAGGCGTCGAGAAGCTCGTTCATCAGGCGCTCGGTCATGGTCTTCTCGCGGCGGGCGCGGGAGTAACCCACGAGCCAGCGGAGGGCCAGGGTCGACTGGCGACCCGGCTTGACCTCGACGGGGACCTGGTAGGTCGCGCCACCGACACGGCGGGACTTGACCTCAAGCGACGGCTTGACGTTCTCCAGCGCGCGCTTCAGCGTGATGACCGGGTCGTTGCCGGTCTTCTCGCGGAGGCCTTCCATGGCGCCGTAAACGATGCGCTCGGCGGTGGAGCGCTTGCCGTTCAGGAGGATCTTGTTGATGAGCGACGTCACCAGAGGAGAGGCGTAGACCGGGTCGATGATGACCGGGCGCTTCGGGGCGGGGCCCTTACGAGGCATTCTTACTTCTCCTTCTTGGCGCCGTAGCGGCTGCGGGCCTGCTTGCGGTTCTTGACAGCCTGGGTGTCAAGCGCACCGCGGATGATCTTGTAACGAACACCCGGCAGGTCCTTCACACGGCCACCACGCACGAGCACGATCGAGTGCTCCTGCAGGTTGTGACCCTCACCCGGAATGTAAGCGGTGACCTCGATGCCGGAGGTCAGACGCACACGCGCGACCTTACGGAGCGCCGAGTTCGGCTTCTTCGGGGTGGTCGTGAACACACGCGTGCAGACACCACGACGCTGGGGCGAAGCCTCAAGCGCGGGGGTCTTCGTCTTCTCGACCTTGTCCTGCCGGCCCTTCCGGACCAGCTGCTGGATCGTAGGCACTACTTCTCCGGTTTCTGTGTGCCGTGTAGTGAAGCTAACCTGGAACTTTCCCGACCCACGCGGTCGGGTGTGTCGGATCCGGCGGAGCTCCGCGCAAGCACGGAGACGCATGAATCTCGGTGGCCGATACGGCTCGCCGTGCGGTTGATGGACACGCACAGGAGCCCAGGCACACCCCAGGCACAAGGTCTGAGCGTACCCACCGCATCCACTCCGGTCAAAACATAGGCCCCGGAGCCACCGCCCGCACGGCCGCGCAGCTCAGGCGCCCCTTGGGTGTGGCCCGCCCGAGCCGGGGCGGCCGTGCGCAGGCCACACCGGCATGGTAGGGCGGGCGAACTACACTGCCAGCGAATCCCAGCGAGTCAGTTCAAAACGTACGAGCGCCAGGAGCAGGACATTGGGGACGGTCACCTCGGAGCCGACGACGGCCGGAAGCCCGCCCTCCGGGCCCCCGCCGCGGCGGGGGCGCGCCCTCTCCCGCCTGTACGGGCCCCTGCTGGCCTTCCTCCTCACCTCGGGCGCCTTCTGCGCGGCCTGGGCGGCCCGCGGCAGCTTCCCCTTCGGCAACACCGGCCGGGCCGTCAACGACCAGGCCAACCAGTACGTACCCTTCCACCGCGCCCTGTGGGACCTCGTCCACGGGCAGGCCGCCGGCGACGTCCTGTTCAGCTGGCGCGGCGGCTTCGGACAGCAGTTCCTGTCCGACTACTACACCTACCTCGGCAACCCGTTCTCCTGGCTCGCCGTCCTCGTCCCGCGCGCCCACGTCGACCTGGCCGTCTTCCTGATCACCCCGGTGACGATGGGCGCCGCCGCCGCGCTGATGACGGTCTACCTGGGCAGGCTCCAGGCCGGCCCGTGGTGGCAGCGGGGGGTCCTCGGCGCCTGCTACGGCCTGTGCGGGTGGGCGCTGAGCGACGCCTCGTACATCCCGATGTGGCTGTGGGGCCTGGTCGCCCTCCCCCTCCTCGGCATCGCCGTGGAGTGGTGCCTGGAGGGCCGGCGCTGGCCGGGCGCCGCCCTGCTGGTCGCGCTCGCCTGGTACGGCAACTTCTACACCGCGATGATGGCCACGATGGCCGCCTGCGTGCTGCTCGGCGTCCGCCTGCTCACCCTGGAGATGACGGGGGCGCAGCGCCTGCGCGCCGTGTGGCGCGCGGCGACGGCCGCCGCGACGGGCATCCTCCTCACCCTCCCCCTGCTCCTCCCGTCCTTCCTCTCCAGCGGCGCCTCGCAGCCGACGAAGGCCGCGGCCTTCGACCCGGTGCGCATCGACGTCTTCCTGGCCGGCATGCTCCCGGCCACCCACCTGTGGGGCGGCCGGCCGCGGCTGTACGTGGCCTCGCTGGGCCTGATCCTGGCGGGCTCCTTCCTGCTCAACACGCGCATCGCCGCCCGCACCCGCCTGGTCTGGGCGGCGGCGACCCTGCTCGTCCTGGTCTCGTTCCAGTTCCCGCCGACCCAGTACGTGTGGCACGGCCTGGCGGTCCCGAACGGCAACCCGTACCGCGAGGCCTTCGTGTTCAGCGGGATGGTGGTGGTCCTGGCCTGGCTGGCCCTGGCCAACCGGCCGCGCCCGCTGCACCTGGCCCTGGCGGCCGGCCTCCTCGTCGTCGCCACGTTCGTCCTGCGCCACACCGACGACTTCGGCGGCTGGACCTGGCCGGCGGTCCTGGCCGGCGGCGCCGTCTCCCTCCTGGCCCTGACGCTCCTGTCCCTGTCGGGACGGCACCGCGCCCTCCTCCCCCTGGCGGCGGTCCTCATGATCGGGGTGGTCTTCGCCGAATCCACGGTCGCGGCGGCGAACGCGGACGCCCGCCGCTCCCGCGAACGCTGGGCGGCGCCGGCCGCCACCTCCAGCCGCTCGATCACGAACCACTACGAAGCGGTCCGGATGGTGGACGGCTGGCCCGCCTACCGGACGGACTCGGGCGCGCCGCAGACCTCGTACAACGACGCCCTGGCCCTCCGGGCCGAGGGCCCGCAGTACTACAGCAGCTACCTCCCGGAGGCCACGTACCAGGCCCTGGAGCCCCTGGGATACGGCTACAAGAACGACGGCCGCACCTTCTTCGGCGCCGACAACCCGGTCCTCGACGCGATCTTCTCCATCGGCGCCCGCGTCCGCCCGGGTACGGCCCCCGGCACCTGGACGGCGACGAAGCAGCCCGCCCCTCCCCTGGTCACCCTCCGCCCCGCCCCCTACACCTCCCCCCACCCGGCGTCGAGCGTCTGGGCCCGCCAGGAGACGGTCCTGGGCGCGACGCTCTACGAGGTCCCGGACGCCACGCGCACCGGCACCGCCACCTCCCAGACGTACACGGCCACCTGCACCCCGGGCTCAGAGGCCTACTGGTACTCCCCCGCCCTCTACGGCACCCTCCGCACCGGCGACCGCACCCTCCCCCTGGAGGACCGCATGACCGGGGTCCTCCCCCTGGGCCCGGTCCCCGCGTCCGGCACGGTCACCGCGACGGCGGAAACCCGCACCGAAGACGCCACGGCGGGCCCGAACCCGATCGGCTGCCTGAACCGCACGGCCCTGAACACCCGCGTCCACGGCCTCACCACCACGGGCGCCACATCGGTCCGGGTGGGCGGCCACACCATCGAGGCCACCCTCCCCCCGACCGCCACCGGCACCGCCGTCTTCGCGATGACGGACATCCCGGGCTGGCAGTGCACCGCCCCCACGACGAACTTCCACGGCCTCCTGGCCATCCCCATCCCCCCGGGCACCCACCACCTCTCCTGCACCTACACCCCGAGGGGCCTCACCCCAGGCCTGACAGCAGCCACCCTGGCCCTCCTCACCCTGGCCTCGGTCTCCACGACGGGCTACGTCCGCCGGCGGCGCGAACGCGTCTGACCCCCGGCAGGACCCGGCCCCGGGGCGCCAATCCCGCCGTTTCCGCAGACCGGAGGGCCCCTGGGTCAGTAGATTGACCGCCCGCGATGGATCGGGGGGCCACATGGATCCGGCATACCTCCCGGGCGACGGAGGACTGGACGACCGCGTCCCGTTCCTGGCCCGCCTGGAGAACGAGGACGGCACGGCGTTACGCAAGCTGGGGCGCGAGCTGCAGTTCGCTCCACGCTCCCCCTTGATCCAGCAGGACGAGCCGTCCACGCACGTCCTGCTCATCCTGAGCGGCTGGACCAAGGTCACCGCCTCGGCGCCCACCGGCTACCAGGCCCTCCTGGCGCTGCGCGGACCCGGGGACATCGTCGGCGAATCGGCCGCCGTCACGGGAAGTCCACGGTCGGCCACCGTCACCGCACTGGAACGGGTCCGGGCGGTGGCCATCGACCACCGGGCGTTCCGTGAGTTCCTGGCCGGCAGCCCCTCGGCCTCCTTCACGCTCCTCGGCCTGACCGCCGAACGCACCCGCGCCTCGGACCGCCGGCAGCTGGCCCACGCCTCGATGAGCGTGCGCGAACGCCTGGCGACCCTGCTGCTCGACCTCGCCCGCACCCACGGCCGTCGCGGCACGGAGGGGGTGGACATCGCCGTACCGCTGACCAAGCAGGAGCTGGCGGGGGCGGTCGGGGCCTCACGCGAGATGGTCCAGTGCGCGCTCAAGGACCTCCGCGACCGGGGCGTCGTCTCCACCGGACGCCGCACGGTGGTGATCGTCCGGCCGGACGTCCTGCGGCGGATCGGCCGCCTCGACGCCTGAGCGTTCAGTGCACACGGTCACAGTCGCAGTGGGTCATCTGCCCTCACACCGCGCCCGCCGCCGCCCCCACCCTGGAGCGGCACCGGAAAGCGACCTGGGAGGCAGCCATGACCCACCCGCTCAACCGCACCCTGCTCCTGCTCGACATCGAGAAGTTCAGCGACCGCGACGACGTGGAACAGACGTACCTGCGCCGCATGCTCTACGACGTCGTCGAGCGCGTCCTGCAGTCGGCCGGCATCGACCAGACGCTCCACCTGCGCGCCGACCGGGGCGACGGCGTACTCGTGATGATCGACGCGAACGCCTCGCTGCCGCTGCTGCTGCGCGTCCTGCTCACCGAGGCCCCGGCCCGGCTGAGGGAGGTCAACCGGATGGCGTCGAGCGCGGCCCAGATCCGGCTGCGCGCGGTGGTCGCCACCGGCTTCGTCACCGTCGACGCCGTCGACGGCTGGGTCGGCACCGACCTCAACCAGGCGTGCCGCCTCCTGGACGCCGACACCTTGCGCGCCGCACTGCGCGAGGGGAGCTCGGACATCGCCCTGTGCGTGTCCGAGTCCGTACACGCGGGGATCGTGCGCCACGACCACCAGGGCATTCCGGCCGACTCCTTCCATCCCGTCACGGTGCAGAGCAAGAACGGTCCCCTGAAGGCCTGGCTCCACGGCCCGGTGCCCGCGGCGGCCGGCGCCGCCCCGCCCGCGCAGGACCCCGCGCCCGCGCGGCGGCAGGACCGGGCAGCCGCCGACGGGGGCGGCGCGGTGGAGTTCCACGGCACGAACAGCGGGGTGGTCGCGGGACAGATCAACGGTCCGATGATCCAGGGCGGGGTGATCAACGGCGGAGTCACCTTCCACGGGACCCCGGGTGACGGCCGATGACCACGCCCGCCCCGGATCACGCCGACTCCAAGGCGGACGCGGACAAGCAGGCCGAACCCGCTGATCAGGACGGCCCTGACCAGGGCTCCGACGAGAAGGGTGCCCCGCAGCGGGAGGAAGCCCCGCCGCAACGCGCCTGGGACACCCTGCGCGACATCGTCCGGCACGCCCCGGCCTCCGCCCGGTTCACCGGGCGCAACAGCGGGGTCGTCGCCGGCGAGATCAACGGCAACGTCACCAAGACCGAGCACCACTACTACGGCTCCTCCGGCCCCGCCCGGACCTCCGGGGAGATTCCGGGAGAGGAGCTGGACCGGCTGGCCCTCACGTTCGTCTCCGAGGGCACCCCCTTCGAGGAGCTCGTGGAGCGCCTGCGCAAGGAGCGGGTCCTGGTGCTGACCGGCGTTCCCTCCACCGGACGCCGCACCGCCGCCCTGATGCTGCTGCGACGGGCGGGTGCGACCCCGGTGCACGCGATCGACCGGGAGACGACCCCGGGCGCGCTCCTGGAGCAGATCCAGAAGGGCGAGGCCACCGGCCACGTGCTGTGTGACCTGGTGACCTCCCGCCAGGAGCCGCTCCGCGAGACCCATCTGCTGTCGCTCCGCGACCACCTCCTGAAGCACGACGGCCACCTCGTGATCACCACGGGTCTGCGGCCCTGGATCGAGGAGGACGTCCGCACCTGGTCCTGGACCGCACCGAAAACGGAGGGCCTCCTCCGTTCCCACCTGGAGCGGGCCGTCGGTGAACCCACCGCACGCAGGCTGCTGGAACTGTCCGAGACCCGCACGTTCCTCACCCGCGCCCACCAGCCGCGCGAGGTGGTCGCGTACGTCCACGAGCTCCAGCGCTTCGTTCAGGGGGAGGTCCAGGAGGACGCCCTCCGGGAGAAGACCGCGGAACTGCTGGACGAGCAGGTGCGGAAGTGGTTCGAGGCCGACGATGCCACGCTCCACCTACGGGAGAAGGCGTTCCTCATCGCCCTCGCCGCGTTCGACGCCGGCCCGTACGCCCTCACCGCCGAACTCAGCGACCTGCTGTTCCAGGAGCTCCAGGCGACCGTCGACTCCGGCCGGCCCAAGGCCGTCCCCGTCTTCGGCACCCATATCCACAACCGGCTGAGGACGGCCCGCGCGCGCCCCTACCCGGCCGAGGAGGTGACCGAGTGGGGTCCCGTGGAGCAGCTCAAGGCCGAGTTCCTGGACAGCCGCACCGCCTTCGTCCTGCTGCGCGAGGTGTGGACGGGCCACCCCTCGGCCCGTCCGGCCCTGGTCGCCTGGCTCGGAAAGCTCATCGTCGACGGCCGGCCCTTCGTCCGTACCCGGGCCGCGGCCACCGTCGGGGCGCTCGCCTTCACCGACCTGCCGTCCGCGATGGCGCTGGTCATCGAGCCCTGGGCGCTGTCCCCCAACGCCCAGCAGCGGGTCGGAGCGGTCGGCGCCCTGGCCCTGGCGCACCGGGTGGGGGCTCCGAACATCCTGCGGATCACCGACAGCTGGACCGCCGACGACGCCCCGAGGCTCTCCTGGGTGGGCATCCGGGTCCAGGGCCTGCTGGGCGCCGAACGCCCCCGCGAGGCGCTCGCCGCGCTCCGTGTCCAGGCGCGCAAGCAGTACGTCCCCGACGGGCGCGGACCGCTGGAGAACGAGATCGCCCAGTCGGTCGAGCTGCTGCTGCTCTCCGAGGCGGCGGAGGACGTCCTCTCCGAGGTCCTGCGCACCCTGGACGACCATCGCTCGGTGTTCCAGGTCTCCGTGGCCGGGTTCCTCGGCGCCTGCGGGCACATGGGGGAAGAGACGCCCGACCTGCCGCTCGTCCTGCGCACGTACCGGCGGGCCCGCCTCGACGGCACACCGGCCGCCCACGGGATCCCCAGGCTGTGGAGGGCCGCCCTCGGCGACTCCGCCTTCACCACCAACGCGCTGGACGTCCTGCGCGGCTGGGTCCTCGCGGCCGACCGGGACGACGCCACCTCCTGGGCCCTCGCCGACCTGCTGCCGAAGCTGGCGGACGACGCCACCGCGCGACAGCGCATCGAGCACCTCCTGCGGACAGTGCGCGGCGACGACGGCGGCCCGCGCCCGGCCGCGGCAGACGACCTCCTCACGGCCCTGCACCGTGCCTGACCCCAAGGAGCCCCACATGTCACCGGCACACTTCGACTGGTTACAGGCCGCCGACCGGCACTCCGAGCTGATCGACCCGGTCCTCAGCGTCCGCCAGCTCGCCTGGTGGGACCTGCGGCGCAAGCGCCACACCCGGTTCGACCACTGCCTGGTCTACGCGACACATCAGGGCGAGTACGTGGAGTTCCGCCCACCCCACCGTCCCAGAGCGACCGCCCGCTACAGCGCCGTGTACGAGGTGGACCTGGGCGTCCACTTCGTCCGTACCGAGCTCGCGCTGCCCAGCGCGAACGACGCCCTGGAGTTCCAGGCCGAGGTCGAGCTGCGCTGGCAGGTGGAGGACCCGATCCGCTTCGTCGGCAGCGGGCAGCGCGACGTCCCGGCACTCCTGCGGGGAGAACTCGAACAGCGCGCACGGGGCCTCGTACGGCGGCACCTGGTGACCGACAGCGCCGCCGCCGAGGCAGAGCTCCTGGAATCCGCCGCCGACTGGCCCCGGCTCGGGGCGGAGGCGGGCCTGAAGACGGCCTGGACGCTGCGCCTGCGCCGCAACCAGCAGGCGGTGGAGCACCAGATCCACCTGCAGGCCATCGGACAGGACGCCGAGGCCAAGATCCTCGCCGACGTCCTCGGGCAGGACGCGGACGCCGCGGCCGAGCAGCGCAGGGCCGCCCTCCTGCGGCTGCAGTCCGAGAAGGTCGGCCTGTACGAGCACTACCTGGAGCAGGGCGGGGCCCGCGCCTGGGCCTGGTACCTCAGCCAGAGCCCCGAAGACACCCAGACGGTGATGGCCAATCTGCGGGAGGACCAGAGGCAGCTGGTCCAGACGCAGCTGGACCTGGTGACGAAACTGTTCGAGTCGGCGGAGGCCGAGACCCACGAGTTGGCGGAGCCCCGAAGGCACGCCTTCCGGGCACTGACGGAGGTCCTCACCCAACGCTTCCCGGGCAGCTCGGCCGACGCCGCGTCCGGGACGACCGACCAGCCCCCCGTCAAGGACCTGCCGCCCGGCTACGGCCTGACGCCCGTCGACCCGGCCAAGGGGTGACCGTGGACAAGGATTCCCGGCCCGGCGACGACCTCGCCTACCGGCACGCCCCCGGCACCCGGGTCCACTACCGGGCGCGGAGCCGCGCCACCGACCTCGCGGCCGTCGGCCGCCTCGCCCTCCACCTGCCCGGGGCCCTGTTCAGCCTGGTGCTGGTCGGCCTGCTGGCCCGCGGTCTCCAGTCCGCCACCGGTCTTCCGTACGGGGTGCCCCTCGGGCTGTGGCTCGCGGCCGGGGCCCTCGCGTTCCACCGGCCCGCCGAAGCCCTGCTCGCCCGGTACCTGCTGCGGCTCGGGCGCCCCCTGCCGCACGAGCTGGCCGTCCTGGCACCCGTATGGCGCGAGGTGACGGCCCGGGCCGGAGTGGACGGCAGCCACTACCAGCTGTGGATCGAGGAGAGCGGGGAACTGACGGCTTCCGGGGCCGGCGGGCATCTCGTCATCGTCACCAGGCACGCGCTGGAGACCCTGCCGACCTCCCAATTGGCGGCGGTCCTCGCCCACGAGCTCGGGCACCACACCGCGGGGCACTCCTGGGCCCAGCTGCTGGGCTGGTGGTACGCGCTGCCCGGCAGGCTCGCCGGGTGGGCGCTGGCCGCAACCGTCCGCTCGGGCCGGCGCGCGGTCGGGGGCGTGCCGACGTACGCCGTCGTGGCGGCGGCCGCACTCGTCGGCCTGGCCGCCTACCGGATGCTGACGCTCACCCTGGGCCTGCCGCTGCTCCTGGCCGCCCTGCCCTTCCTGATCGCCGCCGTGGGCCGCCGCACCGAACTGCGGGCGGACCGGCACGCCGCAGCGCTGGGCTTCGGGCCGGACCTCGCCCGGGTGCTCACGGCCCAGCCGGAGGAGGACGGGGCCGGCCTGCTGCGGCTCCTGCTCGCCCCGCACCCGCCTTCCCGCACCCGCCTCCACCACCTCCAGCGGTACCTGGAGCCCCGGGGCCGGTAACGCCGCAGGGCGGCCACCCTGTCGGGTGACCGCCCTGCGGTTGCTACGCGTCTGCGACTCAGCCGTTGTACGGGCCGTAGTCGTAGTCCTCCAGCGGGACAGCCTGGCCGGAGCCGGTGCCGAAGGGGGAGTAGTCGATGTCGTCGTAGCCGACGGCCGAGTACATCGCGGCCTTGGCCTCCTCGGTCGGCTCGACCCGGATGTTGCGGTAGCGGGACAGACCCGTACCGGCCGGGATGAGCTTACCGATGATGACGTTTTCCTTGAGGCCGATGAGGCTGTCGGACTTGGCGTTGATCGCCGCGTCCGTCAGGACTCGGGTCGTCTCCTGGAAGGAGGCGGCCGACAGCCAGGACTCCGTCGCCAGCGAGGCCTTGGTGATACCCATCAGCTGCGGACGGCCGGAGGCGGGGTGACCGCCCTCGGTGACCACACGACGGTTCTCGGTCTCGAAGCGGGAGCGCTCGACGAGCTCGCCCGGGAGGAGCTCCGCGTCGCCGGACTCGATGATCGTCACGCGGCGCAGCATCTGCCGGATGATGATCTCGATGTGCTTGTCGTGGATCGACACGCCCTGCGAGTTGTAGACCTTCTGGACTTCGCCGACCAGGTGGACCTGGACGGCACGCTGGCCGAGGATGCGCAGCACGTCGTGCGGGTTGGTGGCACCCATGGTGAGCTTCTGGCCCACCTCGACGTGGTCGCCCTCGTGCACGATGACCTTGGCGCGCTTGGAGATCGGGAACGCCGTCTCCTCGCTGCCGTCGTCGGGCGTGATGACGATCTTCTTCGTCTTCTCGGTCTCCTCGATCCGCACGCGGCCGGCGGCCTCGGAGATCGGGGCGACACCCTTCGGGGTACGGGCCTCGAAGAGCTCGACGACACGCGGCAGACCCTGCGTGATGTCGTCACCGGCCACACCACCGGTGTGGAAGGTACGCATCGTCAGCTGGGTACCGGGCTCACCGATGGACTGGGCGGCGATGATGCCGACCGCCTCACCGATGTCGACCAGCTTGCCGGTGGCCAGCGAGCGGCCGTAGCAGAAGGCACAGGTGCCGACGGCGGACTCACAGGTCAGGACCGAGCGGGTCTTGACCTCCTCGACGCCGTTCGCGATGAGGGCGTCGATGAGCACGTCACCGAGGTCCACGTTCGCCGGCGCGATGACCTTGCCGTCGATGACGACGTCCTCGGCCAGCATGCGGGCGTACACGGAGGTCTCGACGTCGTCCGCCTTGCGGAGGACACCCGCCTCGTCCTTGGTACCGATCTTGAGCTTGAGGCCGCGCTCGGTACCGCAGTCCTCCTCGCGGATGATGACGTCCTGCGAGACGTCCACCAGACGACGGGTGAGGTAACCCGAGTCGGCGGTACGCAGGGCGGTGTCCGCCAGACCCTTACGGGCACCGTGCGTGGAGATGAAGTACTCCAGAACGGTGAGGCCCTCACGGAAGGACGCCTTGATCGGACGCGGGATGGTCTCGTTCTTCGCGTTCGACACCAGACCACGCATACCGGCGATCTGTCGCATCTGCATCATGTTTCCTCGGGCACCCGAGTCAACCATCATGAAGATGGGGTTCGTCTTGGGGAAGTTCGCGTTCATCGCCTCGGCAACCTCGTTGGTCGCCTTGGTCCAGATCGCGATGAGCTCCTGCGTGCGCTCGTCCTTGGTGATCAGACCGCGCTCGTACTGCTTCTGGACCTTCTCGTCCATCGCCTCGTAGCCCGCGACGATGGCCTTCTTGGCCTCGGGCACGACGACGTCGGAGATGGCCACGGTGACGCCCGAACGGGTCGCCCAGTGGAAGCCGGCCGCCTTCAGGTTGTCGAGCGTCGCCGCCACGATGACCTTGGGGTAGCGCTCCGCCAGGTCGTTGACGATCTCGGAGAGCTGCTTCTTGCCCACCGAGTAGTCGACGAACGGGTAGTCCTCGGGCAGCAGCTCGTTGAAGAGCGCGCGGCCCAGGGTGGTCTTCAGACGGAAGCTGTCGCCCGGCTGGAACTCCTGCTCGCCCTCTTCGGCGACCGGCGGCACCCAGCCGCGCGGCGGGATGGTGCCCACCGGGAAGCGGATGTCGACGGACGACTGCAGCGCGAGCTCGCCGGCGTCGAACGCCATGATCGCCTCGGCGGTCGAGCCGAACGCGCGGCCCTCGCCCTTGACGTCACGGAGCTCACCGTCGGTGGTCAGGAAGAACAGACCCAGGACCATGTCCTGCGTCGGCATCGTGACCGGACGGCCGTCGGCCGGCTTGAGGATGTTGTTCGAGGACAGCATCAGGATGCGGGCCTCGGCCTGCGCCTCCGCGGAGAGCGGCAGGTGGACGGCCATCTGGTCACCGTCGAAGTCCGCGTTGAACGCGGTGCAGACGAGCGGGTGGATCTGGATGGCCTTGCCTTCGACCAGCTGGGGCTCGAAGGCCTGGATGCCGAGACGGTGCAGCGTGGGCGCACGGTTCAGCAGGACCGGGTGCTCGGCGATGACCTCTTCGAGCACGTCGTACACGACCGTGCGGCCGCGCTCGACCATGCGCTTCGCCGACTTGATGTTCTGCGCGTGGTTCAGGTCGACCAGGCGCTTCATCACGAACGGCTTGAAGAGCTCCAGCGCCATGGCCTTGGGCAGACCGCACTGGTGCAGCTTCAGCTGCGGACCGACGACGATCACGGAACGCGCGGAGTAGTCCACGCGCTTGCCGAGGAGGTTCTGACGGAATCGACCCTGCTTGCCCTTCAGCATGTCGCTGAGGGACTTGAGCGGGCGGTTGCCGGGGCCCGTCACCGGGCGGCCGCGACGACCGTTGTCGAAGAGCGCGTCCACGGCCTCCTGGAGCATGCGCTTCTCGTTGTTCACGATGATCTCGGGGGCACCGAGGTCGAGAAGGCGCTTCAGGCGGTTGTTGCGGTTGATGACGCGGCGGTACAGGTCGTTGAGGTCGGAGGTCGCGAAGCGGCCACCGTCGAGCTGCACCATCGGACGGAGGTCCGGCGGGATGACCGGGACGCAGTCCAGAACCATGCCCTTCGGGCTGTTGCTGGTCTGCAGGAACGCGGAGACGACCTTGAGGCGCTTGAGCGCACGGGTCTTCTTCTGGCCCTTGCCGGTACGGATGATCTCGCGGAGGCGCTCGGCCTCCTCCTCCAGGTCGAAGGACTCCAGGCGCTTCTGCAGAGCAGCCGCACCCATGGAACCGTCGAAGTACGTGCCGAAGCGGTCACGCAGCTCGCGGTAGAGGAGCTCGTCGCCCTCCAGGTCCTGGACCTTGAGGTTCTTGAAGCGGTTCCACACCTCGTCGAGGCGGTCGATCTCGCGCTGGGCGCGGTCGCGGAGCTGCTTCATCTCGCGCTCGGCGCCCTCGCGCACCTTGCGGCGCACGTCGGCCTTGGCGCCCTCGGCCTCCAGCTCGGCCAGGTCGCTCTCAAGCTTCTTGGCGCGGCCTTCGAGGTCGGCGTCGCGGCGGTTCTCGATCTGCTGGCGCTCGACGGAGACGTGGGCCTCCAGCGACGGCAGGTCGCGCTGACGGCGCTCGTCGTCGACGAACGTGATCATGTACGCGGCGAAGTAGATGACCTTCTCAAGGTCCTTCGGCGCGAGGTCCAGCAGGTAGCCCAGGCGCGACGGGACGCCCTTGAAGTACCAGATGTGGGTGACGGGAGCGGCGAGCTCGATGTGGCCCATGCGCTCACGACGCACCTTGGCGCGCGTGACCTCGACGCCACAGCGCTCACAGATGATGCCCTTGAAGCGGACACGCTTGTACTTGCCGCAGTAGCACTCCCAGTCCCGGGTCGGACCGAAGATCTTCTCGCAGAAGAGTCCGTCCTTCTCGGGCTTGAGGGTGCGGTAGTTGATGGTCTCCGGCTTCTTGACCTCGCCGTGTGACCAGGTTCGGATGTCGTCCGCGGTGGCAAGGCCGATCCGCAGCTCGTCGAAGAAGTTGACGTCGAGCACTGTGCGTCAATCCCTCTTTCGGGGTCGAGTCTCAATCATGGTCTGAACGGTCCCGGGGGCGGCCGGGGGATCGTGGTGCGATCCCCCGGCCAGGCCCGTCAGACCTCTTCGACGCTGCTCGGCTCGCGCCGGGACAGGTCGATACCGAGCTCCTCCGCCGCGCGGAAGACGTCCTCGTCGGTGTCGCGCATCTCGATGGACATGCCGTCCGAGGACAGCACCTCCACGTTGAGGCAGAGCGACTGCATTTCCTTGATGAGCACCTTGAAGGACTCGGGAATGCCCGGCTCGGGGATGTTCTCGCCCTTGACGATGGCCTCGTAGACCTTCACGCGGCCGGTCACGTCGTCGGACTTGATCGTCAGGAGTTCCTGGAGCGCGTACGCGGCGCCATAAGCCTCAAGCGCCCACACCTCCATCTCACCGAAGCGCTGACCACCGAACTGCGCCTTACCACCCAGCGGCTGCTGCGTGATCATCGAGTACGGACCGGTCGAACGGGCGTGGAGCTTGTCGTCGACCAGGTGGTGCAGCTTGAGGATGTACATGTACCCGACCGAGATCGGGTCCGGGAACGGCTCGCCGGAGCGGCCGTCGAACAGGCGCGCCTTACCGGTCGGGAGCACCATGCGCTCGCCGTCGCGGTTCGGGATGGTGTGCTGGAGCAGGCCGGCCAGCTCGTCCTCACGCGCACCGTCGAAGACGGGGGTGGCAACGTTGGTGCCCGGGGCGACCTGGTCGGCGCCGATCGCCTGGAGGCGCTGCGCCCACTCGTCCGCGAGGCCGGAGACGTCCCAGCCGCGGCTGGCGAGCCAGCCGAGGTGGATCTCCAGGACCTGTCCCGGGTTCATTCGGGACGGGACACCCAGCGGGTTCAGGATGATGTCGACCGGGGTGCCGTCCTCAAGGAAGGGCATGTCCTCGATCGGGAGGATCTTGGAGATGACACCCTTGTTGCCGTGGCGGCCGGCGAGCTTGTCACCGTCGGTGATCTTGCGCTTCTGGGCCACGTAGACGCGGACCAGCTGGTTCACGCCCGGAGGAAGCTCGTCGCCCTCCTCGCGGTCGAAGACGCGGACACCGATGACCTTGCCGATCTCACCGTGAGGCACCTTGAGCGAGGTGTCACGCACCTCGCGGGCCTTCTCACCGAAGATCGCGCGGAGCAGGCGCTCCTCCGGGGTCAGCTCGGTCTCACCCTTGGGCGTGACCTTGCCGACCAGGATGTCACCGGCGACGACGTCCGCACCGATGCGGATGATGCCGCGCTCGTCGAGGTCCGCGAGGACCTCCTCGGAGACGTTCGGGATGTCCCGGGTGATCTCCTCGGGGCCGAGCTTGGTGTCACGGGCGTCGACCTCGTGCTCCTCGATGTGGATCGAGGAGAGGACGTCGTCCTGCACGAGGCGCTGCGACAGGATGATCGCGTCCTCGTAGTTGTGGCCTTCCCACGGCATGAACGCGACGAGCAGGTTCTTGCCGAGGGCCATCTCGCCCTCTTCGGTGGCCGGGCCGTCGGCGAGGACCTGGGCCTCGACGATCCGGTCGCCCTCGTTGACGATGACCTTCTGGTTGACCGAGGTGCCCTGGTTCGAGCGGGAGAACTTGGCGACCCGGTACGTGGTGTACGTGCCGTCGTCGTTGGCGACGGTGATGTAGTCGGCCGAGACCTCCTGGACGACACCGTCCTTCTCCGCCTTGATCGAGTCGCCGGCGTCGACCGCACAGCGGTACTCCATGCCGGTGCCGACGAGCGGGGCCTCCGCCTTGATGAGCGGAACGGCCTGGCGCATCATGTTCGCGCCCATGAGGGCACGGTTGGCGTCGTCGTGCTCGAGGAAGGGGATCATCGCGGTCGCGACGGACACCATCTGGCGCGGCGAGACGTCCATGTAGTCCACGTCGGACGGCTCGACGTAGTCGACCTCGCCCCCACGCTTGCGGACCAGGACGCGGTTCTCGGTGAAGCGCATGTCGTCGTCGAGGCGGGCGTTCGCCTGGGCGATGACGAAGCGGTCTTCCTCGTCGGCGGTGACGTAGTCGACCTCGTCGGTGACGACACCCTCGACGACCTTGCGGTACGGGGTCTCGATGAAGCCGAACGGGTTGATGCGACCGTAGGAGGCCAGCGAGCCGATCAGACCGATGTTCGGGCCTTCGGGCGTCTCGATGGGGCACATGCGGCCGTAGTGCGACGGGTGGACGTCACGGACCTCGAAGCCGGCCCGCTCACGGGACAGACCACCCGGGCCGAGGGCGTTGAGACGACGCTTGTGCGTCAGGCCCGACAGCGGGTTGTTCTGGTCCATGAACTGCGACAGCTGGCTGGTGCCGAAGAACTCCTTGATGGAGGCGACGACCGGCCGGATGTTGATCAGGGTCTGCGGCGTGATCGCCTCGACGTCCTGGGTGGTCATGCGCTCGCGCACGACGCGCTCCATACGGGCGAGACCCGTACGGACCTGGTTCTGGATGAGCTCGCCGACGTTGCGGATACGACGGTTGCCGAAGTGGTCGATGTCGTCGGTCTCGACGACGATCTCCCGGCCGGACTCGCCGACGGTCTCGGTCTCGCCCGCGTGGAGCTTCACGAGGTACTTGATCGTGGCGATGA
The DNA here is from genome assembly GCF_055580265.1 of Streptomyces sp. NPDC032091. Classification (NCBI taxonomy): domain Bacteria; kingdom Bacillati; phylum Actinomycetota; class Actinomycetes; order Kitasatosporales; family Streptomycetaceae; genus Streptomyces; species Streptomyces sp. NPDC032091. The sequence continues at coordinate 189,690 of NZ_JBVILR010000009.1, forward strand.
TGTCGTCGGTGGTGAGCACACCGGCGTCGAGCGGCTCGTCGGCGCCGAGCTTCTTGTTCACCTTGTAGCGGCCGACCTTCGCGAGGTCGTAGCGCTTCGGGTTGAAGTAGAGGTTCTCCAGCAGCGTCTGAGCGGCCTCACGGGTCGGCGGCTCGCCCGGGCGCAGCTTGCGGTAGATGTCGAGCAGCGCGTCGTCCTGGCCCTGGGTGTGGTCCTTCTCCAGGGTGGCGCGCATGGACTCGTACTCGCCGAACTCTTCAAGGATCTGCTCGGTGGTCCAGCCGAGGGCCTTGAGGAGGACGGTGACGGACTGCTTGCGCTTGCGGTCGATGCGGACGCCGACCATGTCGCGCTTGTCGACCTCCATCTCCAGCCAGGCACCCCGGGAAGGGATGATCTTGGCGGAGAAGATGTCCTTGTCGGACGTCTTGTCGATGGAGGAGTCGAAGTAGACACCCGGGGAACGGACGAGCTGCGACACGACGACGCGCTCGGTGCCGTTGATGACGAAGGTGCCCTTGTTGGTCATGAGCGGGAAGTCGCCCATGAAGACCGTCTGAGACTTGATCTCACCGGTCTCGTTGTTCGTGAACTCGGCGGTGACGAAGAGCGGCGCCGCGTACGTGAAGTCGCGCTCCTTGCACTCGTCGACGGAGTTCTTCGCCGGCTCGAACCGGTGGTCGCGGAACGTCAGCGACATCGACCCGGAGAAGTCCTCGATCGGCGAGATCTCCTCGAAGATCTCTTCCAGACCGGACTTGGTGGGGACGTCCTGTCCACTCTCAAGCGCCGACTCGACGCGAGACTTCCAGGCGGCATTGCCGAGCAGCCAGTCAAAGCTCTCGGTCTGCAGCGCCAGGAGGTTCGGAACCTCAAGAGGCTCCTTGATCTTTGCAAAGGAGATGCGCAGCGGGGCGGTGCTGGCACCGGTGTTCGTATTGGTCGAGGCGTTGCGCGAGGCGGCCAAGAGGGGGTCCTTCCGAGGGCTCGGACTCACTACGCGCGTACCGGTCCCAGCCGACACAGAAGACAGAACCTCCCCAGCTGGACTAAAAGACCAGGTCAGGGCGTATCAATCCGGTGTGCTCTAGCGTGGGCATGCCCCTGGCGACGGGCAGGGGACAGCTAACAGGCAGCGCAAAGGGTCAGTGTAGCCACTTGGCTCACTGATGTCCAGACCAGGTTTCCGGCAACCGGCAACAGGCCCTTCCCCACGTCCTCAACCAACACCGCGTCCAACCAACACCGCGGCCGTTGCCGCAGCGCCCGCACACAGAGCGCGTATGAGTACTGCCCTCTTCGTAGTCGATCCATGCCTCGGATCTCGGATCGAACCGGGCGACCTCACGACGGGACTGAGAATTGCGCGCCGCTGGCCGTTCGTCAAGGCCCCGTGCTCCGAGCGGATCATCTCCGGACCCTGCGTCGGGGCAACGAAGATCACCCTACTCCCCAACGAGACCAGGGCAAGTCAGGCACTGCGCATACGCCAAAGGGCGACCACCCTTACGGGTGATCGCCCTTGGTTGAGGCCGTCAGACGGCCTCAGAGGTGTTACTTGACCTCGACCGAGGCGCCAGCGGCCTTGAGGGCCTCAGCGGCCTTGTCAGCGGCTTCCTTGTTGGCCTTCTCCAGGACCGGCTTCGGGGTGCCGTCGACGAGGTCCTTGGCCTCCTTCAGACCCAGGGAGGTCAGCTCGCGCACGACCTTGATGACCTGGATCTTCTTGTCACCGGCGCCGGTGAGGATGACGTCGAACTCGTCCTTCTCCTCGACCTCGGGGGCAGCGGCACCGGGGGCACCCGGGGCGGCAACGGCGACGGCCGCGGCGGCGGTGACGTCGAACTTCTCCTCGAAGGCCTTCACGAACTCGGAGAGCTCGATGAGGGTCATCTCCTCGAACTGGGCGAGGAGGTCTTCCTGAGAGAGCTTCGCCATGATGGGCGATCCTTCCACTAATTCGGCAGGTGCCGGATGTATAGAGAGGCGGGCGTAACGGCCCGCTACGACCCACGCACTAGGCGGCGTAGATCAGTGCGCGAGCCGAATTACTCGGCACCGCCCTGCTCGGCGAGCTTGACGCGAAGCGCTTCCGCGGTGCGGACGAACTTCGACGGCAGCGCCTGGAAGAGCGAGGCAGCCTGGGACTGCTTGCCCTTGAACGCGCCGGCCAGCTTGCTGAGCAGAACCTCGCGGGACTCGAGGTCCGCAAGCTTCTTGATCTCATCGGCGGACAGCGCCTTGCCATCAAGGACACCGCCCTTGATGATGAGGTTCGGGTTCTCCTTGGCGAAGTCACGAAGACCCTTGGCCGACTCCACCGGGTCACCGGTGATGAAGGCGGCACCCGTCGGACCAGTGAACTGGTCGTCGAGCGAGGTGATCCCGGCGTTGTTAGCCGCAATCTTGGTCAGCGTGTTCTTCACCACGGCGTACTGGGCGTTCTCACCGAGCGAACGACGCAGCGTCTTGAGCTGCTTCACGGTGAGACCCCGGTACTCGGTCAGCACAACGGCGTTCGAGCTGCGGAACTTGTCCTCAAGCTCGGCTACGTCGGCAGCCTTGTCGGGCCTTGCCATAGAGCGTCGGCCTCCTTCCGGGTGATGAGGACCGCTCAGAAGGGGCTGACATACAAAACGCCCCGACGCAGGCGTCAGGGCGTAGCTCAACCGGATGAAAATCCAGGAACGATTCCACAGTCACCTGCGCGGGTCGTCCGCAGTAGCGGATCCTTCGGCCACCACACCCTCTACGGGCGCGGCAACGACCAGCGGTCTTTGGCTTCTGTGGAAGCGTACGCGAACCATGCGACGGAGAGCAAATCGCCCTCCGGACCCGCCCCACGGCGGGCCCGGAGCGATGCCTCAGCCCTGGCCGGAGCCCTTGGCGCCGAGGTCCACCACCTGGTCGGCCGGCGGGGCGGCGATGTCGACCGGCTTGTTGTAGTCCAGGAACTTCATCGTCATGTCCATCGGGCCCTTGCTCGACTCGGCGCGGGTGCGGACCTGCTTGGTGTGGTCGCTCTCGTCGATCCACATGTCCATGTTCATGCTCTTGATGCCCTCGTCCTCCAGCTTTCGGACGGACTTCTCCCGGCGCTCCTTGGCCTCGGGAGTGAGGGTGGCGAGCGAGGCCCGCATCTGCTCGATGGTGACCGTGCCGGAGATGTGCCGGGTCTTCACGCCGTCGATGGTCTCCTCGCCGACGGTCTTGAGGTCCTTGGCGCTCAGCAGGTCGCCGGCGCGGTCGCCGGGGTTCTCGGCGGCGTTGCCCGAGCCGGCGCCGAGGCCGTCCAGCTGCTTGGCGGCCTCCGGATTGGCGCCCTTCACGTCGATCTTCAGCCACGCGCCCTCGGAGCCCATGTACATGACCCCGTCGACGAGACGGAGCTCCCCCGCCGCGTCCTCGCCCGGCGAGGTGATCTTCATGGCCATGGCCACGGCCGGCTTGACGCGCAGGGAGACGTCCGCGTTGACGGGCTTGCCCTGCGCGGTACCGGTCATGGCGTAGTGGAGCGAGGTGATCTCCTCGGAGTTCTTCTTCACCTTCTCCAGGTAGGCGGCCGGCGCGGCCTCGGCGGCCCCGCCCGCGGGCTTGCCCGCCGCCGGCGCTCCCGTGGACGGCGCCGCGGACTGCGCGGCCCCCGCCTTGCCCCCGTCGTCCTTCTTGCCGCCCTCACAGGCGGTCGTGGCGCCGCCTACGAGGAGTACGGCGGCCAGCGCGGCCATGGCGGTCTTCTTGCGGTGCACGAGCATGGAGTCCCCACCCCTGGTGTGATCGATCAACTGTCCGACCCTACGGTAGGGAGACCGGAAAGCCGTACCGGATATCGACCACCCGGAACGACGAAACGGGCCCCCCGCCTCCCGTGGGGGAGGCGAGGGGCCCGTTCAGCCGTTCAGGCGAGCCGTGAGGCTCAGACCGCGGCCGGGTCTTCCTCGACGAGGAGGTTCCGGGTGCGGTTGGAGTCCAGCTGGATGCCGGGGCCCATCGTGGTGCTGAGGGCGGCCTTCTTGATGTAGCGGCCCTTGGCGGCGGACGGCTTCAGACGGATGATCTCGTCCAGAGCCGCACCGTAGTTCTCGACCAGCTGCTCATCGGAGAAGGAGACCTTGCCGATGATGAAGTGCAGGTTCGAGTGCTTGTCGACGCGGAACTCGATCTTGCCACCCTTGATGTCGGTGACAGCCTTGGCGACGTCCATGGTGACGGTGCCGGTCTTCGGGTTCGGCATGAGACCACGCGGACCGAGCACGCGGCCGAGGCGGCCGACCTTGCCCATGAGGTCCGGGGTCGCCACGACGGCGTCGAACTCGTTCAGGCGGTTGCCCTTGGCGATCTCGTTGATCAGCTCGTCGTCGCCGACGATGTCGGCGCCGGCGGCTTCCGCGGCCGCAGCACGGTCACCGGTCGCGAAGACCAGGACCCGGGCGGTCTTACCGGTGCCGTGCGGGAGGTTCACGGTGCCGCGGACCATCTGGTCGGCCTTGCGCGGGTCGACACCCAGGCGGAAGGCAACCTCGACGGTGGCGTCGAACTTGGTGGTGCTGGTCTCCTTGGCGAGACGGACGGCCTCCAGGGGAGCGTAGAGCTTGTCCCGGTCGACCTTGGCGTCCGCAGCGCGGAGAGTCTTGCTGCGCTTCACTTCTGCTCCTGTGTAAGTGCTTCAGGCATGGAGTCGTGGTACGGACCAGCGCTTGGCCCTACCACTGGGGAACTGCGAGGGGGCTGATCAGCCCTCGACCGTGACACCCATGGAACGGGCGGTGCCGGCGATGATCTTCTCCGCGGCGTCCAGGTCGTTCGCGTTGAGGTCGGGCATCTTGATCGTGGCGATCTCGCGGACCTGGTCACGCGTGAGCTTCGCGACCTTGGTCTTGTGCGGCTCGCCGGAGCCCTTCTCGATGCCGGCGTGCTTCAGGATGAGGCGCGCGGCCGGCGGCGTCTTGGTGATGAAGGTGAAGGAGCGGTCCTCGTAGACCGTGATCTCCACCGGCACGACCATGCCACGCTGCGACTCGGTCGCGGCGTTGTAGGCCTTGCAGAACTCCATGATGTTGACGCCGTGCTGACCGAGCGCGGGGCCGACCGGCGGAGCCGGGTTGGCCGCACCGGCCTTGATCTGGAGCTTGATAAGCCCCGTGACCTTCTTCTTCTTGGGAGGCATTGCTCTCTCCGGGTCCTAGTGAGAGTTTTCCAGCCTTCCATCCGGTCATCCGGATGGAGGCATACCGCACCACGATAACGGGTATCGGTGCGGGGCTAAAAACCGAGCAGGTCAGACCGCCTTTTTCGGGCTGGTCTGACCTGTCTCGGAAGCGTCGCTCAGAAGATCTGGATCAGTTCTTCTGGGATTGATCAGCGTATCGCGCTGACCTGCGCTCCCACCACCACTTTCCGCGTGGCCTGCGCGGATGCGCCCCGCACCGTTGTATGCGCCCCCACCCGTCACGCCCCCATGTGGGCCCGCGTGTGGGCCGGGCCCCTGGCTGCGCGCCCCGCCACTGCGGGGGCGGTCATGACCTAAACGACAGCGCCCCGCCCCCTCTCGCGAGGGGGCGGGGCGCTACTCCGCGTAATCAAGTTCCCGACCGGCTGACTTTGGCGAGACACCGGCTGGGAGCTCCGAGCGACACACGGAGCGGAAGGTCAAGTGACCGTTCGTCCGGCTGCCACGGTAGCCGATCAGCCCATCCCGGGCGAGGAGACCGGCGAGATCACGCCGATCTTCATCCCCCGCCAACGCAACCACCCCACCGATGCCGATACCTCGACCGACCTCGCCGAACGGGCAGCCCGCCGGGCCGCCGCCCGCGCGACTGCCCTGTGCTTGTCCTCTTCTACACAGGACGCTCAGGCCAACACGCGAGGGGTCCTGGACGAGGCTGTGCGGTGGGTCCTCCACGAGTCCCCGGCCAAGCACTGCTCCGACACCGCTCTGGCGGCGTTCGTGGTGATCTTGGCGAAGACGCAGTCGTCGGCCGATACCCCACTTACCAACATCCGCCGCAGTGACCTGGCGAACTGGCTGGGTGTCAGCGTCCCCAGCGCCGACGCTGCCCTGAGCGAGTTGGTGGCCTGCGGCGTCATCGCCAAGGGCTACAAGGTCAAGGGCAAGCTGGCCCGCGCCCACAGCCGGGCGGAGGGCGCGGTCTCGAACCTCACCATCGCCATCCCGGTACTGGTCGGCCTCACCCGGTACCAGTACGACCCCGCCCACCCGCTGGCATCGCTGGATAAGCCGACCCTGGCCACGTTCCTCGGGGTGATCGAAGCCCTCTTCGCCCCGGGCTGGACGAACACTCCGGCCGGTCTCATCACCTCGCGTGGCGGCAAGGGACGCGCCACCGAGCGCCTGGCCGCCCTGGTGCTGGCTTTGCAGACCCGCCCGGACGGCACCGTGCGCCTGCGTGGCGGCAACGCGGACCCCCGCCACGGCCGCCCCGCCACCACCCTCGTCCGCCTGCTGCCCGGGCGCCGGAAGGCCGGGCAGGGAGCCGTCATCCTGGGCCGCCTCCAGGAGTACGGCGTCCTCTCCCTCTACCGGGAGGTCACCAGCAGCGGCCTTCACGGCAAGGGCCGGATCGGGTTCCCGGCGGTCGCCGCCGCCCACACCGCCTGGGCCCGCCAGCAGGCCGAGAAGTCCGAATTCGCAGCCCCCTCGCTTTCCAGGAGTAGGAAGAGGACCCCAGCACTCCAGGAAGAAGCGCAGGTCATCGAGCTGCCGAGGGCTGCAGAGCCTGAGATCGCAGTCCCCTCGTTTCCTGGGCCCCATCACGCTATCCACGCGGTTCACCCCGATGGGGTTGCTGTTGATGGTTCTAATGAAGGTGATCTCGGGTTGTCCGCCGAAGGCGATCGGGGCGCACCCGCCATCGGCGACGGCACGCCCGCCCGCGAGGACGCCCCGGGCCGCCTGTCCGCAACGGCGCCGGGCCGTCGTGGTGTCGGAAGCGGCGCGCTCCGCGCGGACAGCCGGAAGATCTTCGGGCGGATGGACAGCCCGACGTCCGACCGGGTCGCCCGGGTCCTGGACGCGGTCCCCGCCGCCCTGGGCCGCCGGATGTCTGCCTGGCAGGTCGAGCGGCTGCGGCGCCACATCGCGAGCGACCTGGCCTCGCACACGCTGGCCCCCGACGCCCACACGTCGGTGCTGGCCGAGGCCATCACCCGTGCCGTCGAGCACGTGCTGACCCGAGGCCCGCTGGCTTCCCCGGAGTCGGTCCGGGACCCGATGCCCTGGCTGATGAGCGTCATCGACCGGGCGTCCGAGACGGTCGCGGGTGTGGCCGGGTTCCGGGCGGCTGGGCTGGCCGTGTGCCCCGGCTGCGACCGGCCGCTGAGGGCCGGGCAGTCCGGTACCTGCCGCGACTGCCGGACCCCGGCCCTGGAACCCATGGCCGCCCCCGGGGTGCCCGGGGACCCGGTGGACGACGTTCTGTCCGAGGGGGCGCTGCTGCGGGCGCACATCCGCGACCGCGCTCCTCAGGGCCACCCCCGGCGGCGCCGGTGGGGGTTCGACGCGGCAGCCCACCGGGAGTCCGCATGACCGGTCCGAGCATGAAGGTGAGCGGGAGCACGGCCGCCGGCGACCTGTCCGAAGACGCCGGGTTCGAGGCCGACCAGGTGTGCGCCCCCGGACTGGGGTGGCGGCACCTCGCCGCCTGCCGTGACGCCGACCCCGAGGACTTCTTCCCCGAGACGTCCGCCTCCCGCTACCGGTCGGCCCGCTCGGTGTGCCTGGACTGCCCAGTCCGGCAGCGCTGTCTGACCTGGGCCCTGGAGACCGGCCAGCGCCACGGTGTGTGGGGCGGCGAGTTGGCCGGGACGCAGGCATGGCACCGCCTGGTGCGGGCGCAGGAATGACCGCCCACCCGCGGCAGGTGCTCCACAGCACCTCGCCGGCATCCGCATCCCTCTTCGCTCCCGCCGACCTTCTGGAGAACCGTCTCGTGCACCGCGTCCCCGCCCCTGCCTCCTCGACGGCCGCCCGTTGGGTGCTGGGCGGGCTCGTGGTGGTCACGATCGCTGGGGCCTGCGTCGTGGCCGGGATCGGGTTCGCCGGGTCGTACGGGGCAGTGCGGGTCCTGGCGGAGGAGAAGGGGCTGGGGCGGATCTCGGCGTGGCTGCCGATCGGGGTGGACGCGGGGATCTGTGTGCTGCTGGCGCTGGACCTGCTGATGACGTGGCTACGGGCGCCGATGCCGCTGCTGCGGTGGGTGGGCTGGGGGCTGACGGCGGCGACGATCGCCTTCAACGTGGCCGCCGCCACGCCTGCGCCGACGGCGGCCCGGCCGGACCCGGCGCCGTGGGACGACTTGGTCGCGGCTGGGATGCACGCGGTGCTGCCTGTCCTGTTCGTGGTGGTGGTCGAGGCGGCCCGGCACGCGGTGGCCCGCCTCGCCGACCTCACCCAGGGCCGCCCCCGCCCTCATATCCGGGCGGCCCGCTGGTTCCTCGACCCCGGCCGGACGTTCCTCCAGTGGCGGCGCATGGTCCTGCTGGACGTGCCGTCCTCCGAACAGGTCGTCGCCGACGAGCAGGACCGGCTCGTCTACCGGGCCCGCCTGTCCGCCCAGCACGGGCGCGTGCGCCGGGCTCCAGCCGAGGACCGGCTCCGCCTGAAGCTGGCCGCCTATGGGGTGCCTCTCCCCCGGGCCCTGCCGCCCGCCAGTCCGCCCCCGGTCGCTCCTGCGGCCGGGGCCACGGGGGTGCCGGTAGTGCGGGCGTCCGCGTACGCGGCCGAGTCCCCGCGCCCGGCCAGCGTCCACGTGAAGCTGCCCGCCCCGGGTGGCCAGGGCGACCCGGGGGTGGGTGCGCAGGCCGACGAGGGCCCTGGTGGGCAGGCCGGAGACGCGCAGGGTGGGCGGGCCGTAAACCCGCAGGTCACGTCGCATGCGCAGGTCGACCCCGTCCGGCCTGCCCACCCTGCGCCCGAACCGCCTGCCCGCCCCGGGGCGGACCCCGCTCCCTGGGCGCTTGCGCAGGGCAACGCCGACCGCGCGGACCAGGCAAGCGCCCGCCGCGCAGCCCTCGCCGACAGCTACCGCGACCTGGTGGCCCAAGAACCCGGCATCAGCGCGGCGGAGGCATCACGCCGCCTCGGGGTCTCCCGCCGAACCCTGGCCCGCGCCCTCCACCCCACCACGAAGGAGCCCACCCCATGACCACACACGACTACCGCCCGGCCTTCCCCGGCGGGGCAGACGCCGCCGCTCTGGCCCGTCATATCGTCACCGAGCTGGACGCGCACGCACCGGTACCGGGCGGCCCGTGGGGCGACTACGCCGGGATGTGCCTGGGGGAACTCGCCGACCACCTCGAAGCCCTCGCCGACCGGGCCGCAGCCTGGCCCATCGCCTCCGCCCGGGAGGCCGTCCGGCTGATAGACGAGCTGCGGATTGTGCAGCAGGGGTGGCCGCTCGGGGTACTGGCCGTTCGACTGCTGCCCGTCGCCGCCCAGCTCGTCCGTGCTGTCCGGGCGGCAGAGGCGGCAGGCCGGCCGCGGTGCTCTACAGCACATGGACGGGGAGTCAGGAACCGTCTCGCGTGAACCCGGCCTCGGTGGTCGCCTCCAGGACGATCACTCGGATCTCGGCAAGGACGCGGGGCAGCTCCTCCTCGTCTGCGTCCTGCGCGGCGGCCTCTAGATCGCGGAGGCGGGCAAGGCGGTTGGGGCGGCGGGCGTGGGCGACCTCGACGGCCCAGTGCGAGACGAGCCGGTGCAGCGGGGCGGGGCTGACGGTTTTGCGGGCCTGCACCGTGGCCTCGGCGCGGGCGGCGTCGAACTCGGGGAGCCGCTGCGGGGCGTGGATCCCCAGGGCCTTCCGAATGGCCTCCGGGGTGTCGGCCAGGGTTGGCTCGGGGCCGGGTTGGGGTCCGGCTGTCACGCCGCTGCCTTGGCCAGGGTGGTGGGCACGGCGGTGATGCGGACGCGGCCTTCGGCGTAGTCGCGCAGCAGGACTTCGGCGAGTTCGCTCATGGAGCGGACCACGGCGCGGTCGGTGCGGGTGGCGCGTCCGGTGCCGGTGGCGGGGAGTTCGAGCCCGGCCCGGTCGGCGGCGGGCTTCCAGATCTCGTCGGGGACCTCGGGGGCCTGGGCGAGGCGGGCGCCGCGTTCGTAGGCGGGCGGGTCGATGGCGATGTCCCCGCGTCCGTAGGCGGCCAGGAGCATCGTCAGGACGGCGGCGGCGGACAGCAGGCCGTCGGGGCGGCCCCGGGTGGCGGCCTTCTCCCACACGCGGCGCTCCACCGTGATGCTGCGGCGGCCGGTGCGGGCGGTCTTGGTCGGCGCGGTCACGGGGCCCCTTTCCTGTACGTGCGAATCTCGCGTGTCTTCTGTGAGGGAGGTTACCTCACCCCCTCAGTGCTTCATGCGCGAATCACGCATAGTTTTTGGGGCGTCAGGGAGCACCGCCCACCGAAAGGCACCACCGATGAGCACCACCACGATCACCACCGCGCCGGTCTCCCCGGCCCGCGAGCTCCACGCCGAGATCCGGGACGCGGCCGCCGACCTATGGGCCGACGCCACCCACATCGACGTCGCCTTCGGCGCGGCCGGATGGGCGCCGGACGTGATCGGGCTCCATGTTGTGGACGTCGACGGCCGCGAGGTGACCACGGGGGCCCTCTTTCGAGAGTCCGAGTTCCGCGCCCAGCGCGATCTCGCGGAGCTGATTGCGGACATCGTCAGCGAGGAGCTGTGGCCGGTCTACGGGGAGGGGTTCGAGGCGGTCGAGGTGACCGGGAGCGGCATCCGGATCGTGCTGGCCGAAGTCCCGACGGGCATCTGACCCCGCCGCGGCAGGTGTCGGCGAGCACCTCGTCGGCGGCCGTGCCGAACACCACCTCTCCCACCCCGAGAACAAGGAGACCCCCATGGACACCCTCACCACCGTGCTGGAGTTCACCGCCCGCCCCGGCCGCTTCCAGGTGCTGGCCGCGCCCGGCCGTCACAGCGAGCACGTACTGACCGAGGAGGCTTGGAGCTGGACCTACACCCTGGCCGGGGCGGAAGGGGTGGTGACGGTGGACGTGGCACGGCCGGAGGCGGCGCGCGCCCTCGCGGGCGCGGTCGAGGAGCTACCCGAGGCGCCCTCCCGGCGGGAGCTGCGGCGGCTGGGAGCGCGATGCACGACCGAGGCCCGCACGGCGTCGGCGACGCGGTTCCGCGCGATGCGCGCAGCTTCGGGCAAGGTGTCCCGGAGCACCTGACCCATCAGTGATTAATGCGCGAATCTCGCATAGATTTTGGGGTGTCGGGGGAGAGCCCGACACCCCAACCAACCACCACCAGGAGCACCGATGTTCACCGCCACCCTCATCCGCGCCAAGGCCGCCGACCTGGAGATCGTCCAGTGCACCGGCTGCGACACCTGGGCGCTGCTGGACGAGACGGTCGACGTCGGCTGGATGCAGACCGAGGACGGCGAGTTCATCTGCGAGACCTGCCAGTCCTCGGTGCCCGACGAGCACCCCTGGCGGCACTGAACCCCGGCGGCCGGGCCACCCCCTCCCCGGCCCGGCCGCCGGACCTCACCACCCACCCGCACCGCTTCGAGGAGACCCCCGTGACCGCCGACCGCACCGCCGCCCCGTTCCTGACCGCCATGCCCGAGGTCCACCGGATCCGGCGCGGCCACCGCTTCTACCCGACCGCCGCCCAGCTGCGCCGGATACCCGCCCTCTACGGCCAGGAGGGCAAGGGCGAGAAGGCCACCGTTCACCTGCACTACTTCACGTCCGCCTCGGACTGGTACGTCACCGAGGTCGACCCGGCCACCGGCACGGCGTTCGGCTGGGCGCGGATCAACGGGGACGACGACTGCGCGGAGTGGGGCTACTGCGACCTGGTCGCGCTGGAGTCCTACACCCCCGCCGGGCCGCTCGGACTGGTGGAGAGGGATTGCTACTTCACCCCGGGCCCGGCGGACAAGGTCCTGCCCCGCCGCCGCTGAATCGCCCGCGAGGTGAGGCGGAGCACGGGCGCCGGCCACGGTGCTCCACCTCACCTGCCCGCGGACCAGGATCCGCCCCACACCACCACGAGCAAGGAGAACGCCGTGCACGCGAACAACACCGTCCGGATGCCCGTCCGCCTGAACCCCGAGCAGTACGGGCGCCTGTGCGCGCCCCTGGACCCGTCCCGGATCGGGCAGGACGGGAAGGGCTTCAACCACCTGGAGGCGTTCGACGTGGAGTCGGAGCTGACCCGGGTGTTCGGGTTCGGGATGTGGTCCACGGAGGTGCTGGCGGAGGAGTGCATCGCCGAGGACCTGGTGAAGAAGGACGGCGCCCCGTACGGGCAGTGGTGGGTGTCCTGGCGGGTCCGGGTCCGGCTGACCGCCTACGACCCGCACGGCGGCGTCCTGGGCCCGTACGAGGGCGTCTCCATCGAGACCGGCTCCCAGCCGAAGAAGGGCGAGGCGCACGAGCTGGCGTACAAGGCCGCGTTCTCCGTCGCGGTGAAGCGGGCGGCGAAGGCGCTGGGCAACCAGTTCGGCCAGTCGCTGTACGCCAAGCCCCCGGCGGGGATGCGCGGGCTGCTGTCGGTGATCCCGGCGACGCTGAACCCGACCCGCCCGGCTGGGCCGCAGGGTCCCCGGCCGGTGGAGTCGGCGGCGTGATCGCCTGCGAGTTCCGGGGCGCCTGCACCAGGGGTGGGCGCCACCCGGCCGCCGTCGTCACCGCGTACGAGGTGCCGTTCGGGCGCGGGGTACTGCTGGCATGCGGGACCTGCGCGGCCGGGTGGCTGGAGCTGGGGCCGATGCTCACCGGCGCGCCCGTCGAGGCCTCGCCGGTGGTGGCGTTCCGGCAGGTGCGCACGGTCGAGCTGCCGCTGACGGGGTGAGGTGACTTCGAGCACGGCGGCCGGCACAGGGATGCCGGACGACATCGTGTCGGAATCCGGACCCTCCCAGGGCGCTTACTCTCGCGTCAACGCCGTTGGAGCGACAGGGGATCTGATGGACGAGCAGCGTGTGGTGCGGGTCGGCTCGCGGGCGAGCGCACTTGCGCGGGCCCAGGTGCGGGAGATGCTGGCTCAGTGGCAGCCGATGTTCCCCGGCGTCGTCTTCAAGCAGCAAATCATCCTGGAGGGTGGGGACCGGGACCGGTTGACGCCGACCCTGGCCGAGGTCGCCAAGACCTCCGGCGGCTCCGCGTTCTCCAGCAACCAGGAAGCCGCGCTCCTGGCGGGCGAGGTGGACGTGGTGGTCCACTCGCTCAAGGACCTGCCCACCGCATGCCCGCCGGGGCTAACGATGATGCGCACCCCCGGCCCGCGAGAGGACGTCCGCGACGCGCTGTGCGGACACACCCTGACCTCCCTGCCCGCCGGGGCGCGGGTCGGCACCGGGGCCCCGCGCCGGACCGCGCAGCTCCTCGCCCACCGCCCTGACCTCGAGGTGATTCCGATCCGGGGCAACGTCCCCGGACGTCTCGCCCGGCTGAAGGGCGCGGGGGCGTTGGACGCCGTGGTCCTGGCGGCGGCCGGGCTCCACCGCCTCGGGCTCCAGGATCAGATCAGCGAATATCTCGACCCCGAAGTCTTCCCCGCCTCCCCCGGGCAGGGCGCCCTCGGGATCCAGGTCCGTTCCGGCGGCTCCACGGCCCGGCTGCTGGCCGGGATCGGAGACCGGGTCGCGGACGCCCAGGTTCGCGCGGAGCGGGCGATGTTGGCGGAGCTGCACGGCGGCTGCTCGGTGCCGGTCGGCGCGTACGCGCATCTGTGTGAGGACGGGAGGCTGCGGCTCCTGGCGGCCGTGACCTCACTGCGCGGTGACCGGCAGGTCTCAGCGTCCAGGGTGGGGCCGGTGGACGAGCCGGAGAAGCTCGGTCTGGTCGTGGCGGCGGCCCTGATCGAGGCGGGCGCGGCGGAGATCCTGGCGGCGATCCGGAGCTGAGCCGGGGCGGTCACCGGCGGGGCCGGCGGGTGTGCTCGGGAGCACCTGCACCACCAGTGTTTCATGCGCGCAATACGCATATCTTTTGGAGTGTGGGGCGGAGACGCCGCCCCCGCCGAGAGGAGCCCGCGATGTCCATCGCCCCCACCGCCGAGAACATCAACGCCGACGGCACCTACGCCGAAGCCATGTACGACCTGGCCTTCGAGAAGACCGACCGACGCGGCAAGTACCGCGTCGTCCGGGGCTTGGGCGACCTCATCGGCTACGTCGAGCGCGAGAACAAAACCGCGATGTGGGCCACGCGTGACCGCGACGACCGGCTGTTCGGGCACTCCTGGGCCGCCCGGTTCACCGCCGCGCACATGCTCTCCCACCGCGTCCCCCTCACCGCCGACGCCGACCCCGAAGCCTTCCGCGTCACGGCCGCCTGACCCACCCACCCCCACCCGGCCCCGGCCCCGGCCCCGGCCCCGGCCGAACCAACCACCCTGGAGACCACGATGGCCCTGCGCGCCCGCAAGACGATGTCCCACCAGCTCACGATCTACATGCGGTACCGGGAGGACTACCGCAGCGAGTTCGGCGCGATGGAGGTGTGGCCGTCACTCAAGGCCGCGATGGACGAGGTCCAGAACCGGTCCGGCGCCCGCTCCGACTACAACGGCCGACCCTTCGGCCCGCCCCGCACCCGGTACCTGGACGAGTACGGGACGGCCGTCTACGAGGACGCCTCCTTCGAATCGTGCCTCACCGCCCAGGCCGAGGTCTGGATACGCCGCCGAGGCGAGAAGGCCCCGCACTGGAACGGGCTGGAGGAGACCAGCGAGACGCCGGTGGACGAGGTGTGGGTGCTCGGCCCGTCCGGCTCCCTGTGGCGTCGCGAGCTCGCGACGGGCAACGCCCAGGGCCGACACCACGAGTGGGCGGCCGCCGCGTGACCGGTCCGGCAGGTGGCGGGCAGCACCCGCGCCGGCGGTGTGCTGTCCAGCACCTGCCGCGGAGTCGATGCGCCGACGTCACGGCGCACCGGCCACCTGCGGGTGGACCGCCATGGCGAATGACGCGCTCTCGGCGGGCGAGCTCGAAGGCCACGACGAGCCGGATGTGCTCGCAGAGCAGCGGCTACTTCGGGAGGACGGCCCGCAGCACGCCCGGCACGTCAGCGGGATCGACCAGGACGAGCGCGATGGCACCCAGGACGAGGACGGGCAGGGTGCGGGCTGCCGACGTAAGCACGGCCGGGACGTCGGCAGTGTCCGCGCGGTGGAGGGCGTACCCGGCGAGGGCACCGAGGACGACGACAGCGAGCAGAACAAGCAGGAGCGAGGGCATACCCCCTGGCTCCGGTCGCGCGCCATTGCGTGACCCTGCTCCCCTGCGGCAGGTGATCGACAGCACGTCGGCCGGCCTACGTGCTGCGGGCCACACCCGTGGCCCGGGCGGCCGGGCGGCCGCCCGGCCGGGTCAGAGAACCTGAAGGCGCCCGGTTCTGCGACGGCGGTCACCGAGGCTGATGACGGGCGCAACCGCGCGGGGCGCCGGGTCGGCGGCCACGTCAGGGGCCAGCGACCTCATGAGCACGGGGTGAAGGCCGAGGTCTTCAGCGGCTTGCAGGAGCGACGGGGGCTCCCCGTACTTACGCCCCAGCATCGCCCGGACCAGCGTGGGCTGCTCTGGGTGCACCACGACGGGCTCGTTGGCCCTCCACCCCCGGGCACCAATCTGCTTGTACAAGCTCTCCTGCCGGGCGCGGTCGATGTAGCCGAGCTGGTGGGCGCGGTTTACGAGCGCCTGGATGGAGATGCCCCAGCGCTGCTTCAATGCCGCGAACTCCCGCAGCATCAGAGGGCCGCTGAATGCTTCCTCCGCACGCTCTCTCGGCAGGAGGAACGCACCCGCGAACCGGTGCGCTTCCGACTCCGCCTGTTTGGGGTCCAGACCGGTCTGGCGTGCGGGGTGCAGGACCAGGTGGCCGAGCTCGTGGGCGGTGGTGAAGCGCTGGCGGTCTCCGGGCCCGGCGCCGAAGTAGCTGATCAGGGCGGGCTCCCCCTGGCCTCGCCAGCACGAAGCGCCGGAGTGGCCGACCACGACCTCCTCCCCTTCTCCGCTGGCGTCCATGAGGAGCAGGGGGACGACGGGGATTCCGGCGCGCTCACACGCGCGGATGACGTGCCCGATGACCCCGTCCGGTGCGATACCGAGGGCGGCTCGGGTCTGCGCGGCGAGGTCTTCGATGCCGTCAGGAGTGAGGTCGCCTTCAGCACGTGGGAGCGCGGTGCGGCGCACCCGGGTCTCCGCCATGAGGCGTACTGCGACGCGGTACGCCTCCCTGACCGTCGACTCCACCCGGGCAACCTCTTTGGCGGACGCGCTGGCCTTCTTGCGGAAGGCCAGCGTGTCGGCGGGGAGGTCAGTGGGGTCCACGTCGAAGAACGACATGGGGGTGCCGGTGGCGGCGGCGATGCGCTCCAACACATCGCCACTGACCGGCTTGATGCCTTTTTGGATCTGCGAGATCAGCGGCTGTGACACTCCAGCTGCCTGCGCCAGTTCCCCCTGCGTGAGCCCCATGAGGAGTCTCAGGGTCCTGATGCGCTCGGCTGGATCATGCGCCACTTCCTTCACCCTCTTCGCGCTGGTCTTCTTCGAACTCGAAGGGCAGAGCCAAGCCCTTGTCGTCCGGTACGAACTCCCACCCGTGGAACGACTCAGTGTTCCTGGGGAGCTCGAAATCGAGGTCGAACTTCGGAGGCCGACCCGGCTTCCACTCCCCGATCGGGCGAACGATCCGCACTGAGATCTCGCCGCCCTCCTCGGGCGGGGAGAGCCACACGGCGAGGAGGTTGCTGCTCTGGACGCCGAATAGATCGACCGTTCGATTGTAGTAGTAGCTGATCCTCGCCTTGTTGCGGCCCGGGGCCGGGATCATGTCGTACGGGGTGGCGTGGAGCAGCCGCAGGGTCATCATCTCCCTGCGCAGGTGCAGGCGCCCGCTGGAGTTATGGATCGGCTCCCAGCCCCCGAGGTCGAAGCTGTCCTTGTGGCGGCGCTCGATGAAGCGGCGGGTGTGATCGCGGGCGAGGTCCGTGCGCCCCTTCGTGAACCCCTCGCCGGTCATCCCGGCCTCGTCGTAGTGGCCGTGAGCAGCCGTGTAGCCGTGATCGAGAGCTTCATACAGGGGACTGGCGAGGCCCTCGACGGCAGCCGTGATGAAGGAAGCATCCTCGGGTGTGAGCATGGCGGTTATTTTATAACCGCGAATCTCACACGATCAATGAGTCGGACCTGCCGAGTCGCCCAGAAGCCGGGCGCCCCCAGCTCAGACTGCCGGGAACTTCACCCGTCCGGGTCTTCGAAGTCGTGAGCCGGAGCACCCGGCCGGCAAAGGTGCTGGGCAGCACCTACCGCGGATCGAGTCAGGCCGCGCGCGTCGGGTGGAGAGGGTTCATCACGACGGCACGGGCGGCGTGGGACAGGACGGACTGGGCCCGGCCGGTCAGGCCGTGCCGGTTCCAGTGGAAGATCACGTGGTGGGCCAGGACCTCGCGGGGTCCGCGCTGGATAGCTCCGTCCTGGGCGGCGCCTCCGAGGGTCTGCCCGGCGGTAGTGAACGCGGCCAGCCACGGGGCAACGGATTCCATGCTGCCTCCGGGGGCCAGGAGGGGCCGGGTGTCGATGGCGAGCATCCGCCCCAGTCCCTCGCCCATCGTGGCCAGGTGATCGGCGGTGACGTCTTGGGGCAGGGGCCGCATCCGGGCCACCCGGTCCCATACGTCGCCTTGCTCGTGCCACTCCAGTCCGGCGCCCCGGAACAGCGCCATGCACAGCAGGATCGACATCTCGCGGCGCCCGAGACCGGCGGGCCAGCTGGCGCGGTCGAGGAAGTGGCGGCTGTCGGCGTGGAAGAGGCGGTGGGCGATGTCGATGCCGTCGGGCCCGCCGAAGGCGAGGACTTCCGGTTCGTAGACGGTGGGCCACCAGCGCCGGACTTCGCCGGACTGCACGAGGGTGCCCAGCAGTTCGGCGGCAGCCACGTGTAGGCGGGCCGGGTCGGTGCCGGGGGCGGGCAGGAGCCGCAGGCGCCAGCACGGGGCCTTGCGGATGAACCACCAGCCGCCCAGGAGCCCGGCGTCCTCCAGCATCCGCAGGCGGGGCGCCAGGTGGGCGGCGGCGGTGTCTTCGGCGCGGTCGAAGTCCGTGAACTCCAGCCGGACCTGGTGCCAGTCACGGCAGGCGGCCTGCTTGCCGAGGGCCGCCCCTCCGGCCGCCCGGTACAGCTCGATGGCGTCGGCGAGTTCGGCCGGGTCGATGCCGGTCCGGGTGGCGGTGACGTCGAGGGGCTGTCCGGACAGCACCGCGACGACGGCGAGTTCGGTCCGCTGGGGTACGGGCGGGGTGGTCATCGGGTGGTTCCTCTCCAGTCGAGGTGATGGTCAGCACGGGCGCCGGCGGGGGTGCTCTTGAGCACCTGCCGCGGGTTCAGTCGATGAGGAGGAAGGAGTCCCAGCCGGAGGCGGGCGCCCGGTCGCGGGTGAGGGTGGCCAGGGCGAGGGCCTGCCCGGCGGCTCCTTCGAGCAGGCCCGGTTCCTCGTGGGCGAGCTGGTGGGCGAGAGCGGCACCGGCGCGGCGGGCGGCGGCCGGTAGAGCGGGGGTGCGGGCGTCGCGGGCGGCCCGCCAGACGGTCTGGGCGAGTCCGGCGGTGCCATGGCACAGGCCGCCTTGGCCGATCCGCCGGATCTGCGCGGGGTCGGTAAGGCAGGCAGTCAGCACGTTCTCGGCGGCCTCCTGGCGGCGGGTGTCGCCGGTGGCGAGGGCAGCGAGCTGGAGGGCCCGCGTGATGCCCGGGGTGCCGTAGCACCACGACGGCCTTCCCGGGCCGGTCGCGTGCGTACGTCCCGCCGCCGCTTCCGGCCGGGTCACGGTCTCGGGCCACCACGGGCCCGCGTCCGCGTGCTGCTGCCAGCTCTCCAGCCAGCCGGTGACGGTGGCGATGGCCTCTTCCTGTCCGTCCACGACGGCTCCATGGCGGGCGGCCCGGGCGAGGAGGGCGAGGGGCCCGGTGATGCCGTGGGCCATCCCCAGGTTCGCGTGCCCTCCGGGGGTGTAGCGGCGCTGCGGGTCGTGGGCGCACCACCAGCCCGGCAGCGTCTCGCCCTGCACGGTCAGGGGTCGGGTCAGGGCGACGAGGTAGCCGAGAACTTCGGCGAGGGCGTCGTCGCCCGGCCGGTGGCGAAGGAGGTGCACCCCGATGCCGGTCAGGCCGTGCAGGAGGTCGTACTCGGCGAACGCCGGGAGCGTGCCAGAGCGGATGCGGGCGTGGGCGGCCTCGACCCGGCGGTGGGCAAGGGCTGCGGTCGCCGTGTCGAGGCGGGTGCGGGCTGCCTCGAAGCGGGGCTGCCCGTCGGCCCCCGCCGCGTGCAGGGCGAACGCGAGGGCTGGGGCCCCGTAGGCGAGGCAGCTGGTGTTGGCGGCGGAGATGTCGGTGCGGGTGGCCGCCTTCAGCCAGGCCGTCACCGGCTCCCATCCGGAAGCCTCGGTGAGGGCCTGCTCGATGTGCCACAGGGCGACCCCGGCCGGGCCCTTCACCAGGGACTGCCCTAGCTCCGGCCCGGCCTGCGGGTCGGGAGCGGCGAGACGGCGGCCGTAGCGGGTCTCGAGGATGGCGGCCGGGTTCATCGACGGGCCTTCTTGGGGTGGGTGTGCGGGAGGGCGAGGGTGCGGGCGAGGCGGTGGGTGGTGCGCTCGGGCCTGGGGCCGCCGCCGAGTGCGCGGACGTGGTGGAGGTGCAGGAGCGAGCGCAGGACGGTCATCGGCTCCTCGCGCTGGGCGGCCAGGGCGTCCCGGTAGGCGGCGAGGGCGACGGCTCGGGCCTGCCACGCCCCAGCCAGGTCCCGGCCGCGCACTTCGTTGCGCCACGGGGTGGCGGGGTCGGCGAGGGCCAGGGCTCGGCGGGCCAGGTCGCCGTCCGGGCTGTCGGCGACCTCGCGCGGCAGGTCGGCCAGCCAGGCCCAGCCGTCTGCCGGTGTGGGGGCGAAGGCGGTGGCGAGATCGGCGAGGGAGGCGGCGGTGAGGGCTTCGGTCGGGGTGCCACTGTGCGCTGCATACGTGATCTGTGCGAGGGCGGCCAAGGTGTCGGCGGCGAAGACCCGCTCGGCGGCCTCCCGGGCCGGGCCGTGGCCGTAGCGGCCGTTCTGCGGCTGGTGGGTGGCCAGGTCCATACGGGCGAGGAGACCAAGGCGGCGGAGCTCGTCTGCCCAGTCCCCGAGGCGTTCGGCCGTCGGCCCGTACTCGGCCGGATCGGCCAGCCGCAGGACGAGGGTCAGGTGACGGGCCCGGTCGGGGTGGGCGCTGTCATGGTGGCGGACGAACCACCACACCGGGGTCGGACTCCGCCCGGCAAGGAGGCCGGGCAGGTGTCCGGTCAGGATCTCGTCCTGCCTGGCCGGGTGTCCGTGGAGGTGGGCCGCCAGCATCCGGGACACTCCGGGCAGCTCCGGGACCGCCGCCGCCACAAGGGCCCCGGACGGGCTCTGGGTGGGGTGGGTGGAGTGCAGGACGGTCAGGAACTCGTGGGCGCGGCCCATGAAGCAGCCCGCGGAAGGTGACGTGGAGCCTGCGGCTGGCGCAGGTGCTTCACGCACTTCCACCTCCCGTCCTCGGGCGAGGCGGGCGCGCAGGAGTTCGCGGTGGAGCGGCGCCGCCAGGTCCAGCGGGAGCCGCATCTCCGTCTCGACGAGCACCACGCGGGCCGGGACGCCCTGGCGCTTCCGCCACTCGGCCAACGCCTCCTCCCACACGGCCCGGTCCGCACCTGGGCCGGGTAACGCGGTGGTGGGCAGGAGCCAGCGGGCCGGGGCCAGGACGGTCCGGCCGTGGCGGAGCCGGGGCAGGTAGGGCATCCGGGAGGCGGCGCCCCAGTCAGGCAGCCTCCATGCGGTGCGGCGGGCTCCGGCGACTTCGGCGAGGAAGCGGGCCAGCGGCGGGGTCAGCACGCGCGGCTCAAGGGCGTGCAGGACGCGCGGCTCCACGCTCTGCCCGGTTGAGGCCCGTACGAGGTGGAGGTGGTGGGCGTCGGCGGTGACGGCCAGGTCATCGAGGCCGATCGAGCCGGGCCGGTCGGCGGGCCAGCCCAGGGAAATGGAGTGGTCCAGGAGGTGGGGGGTGCGGGAGACGTTGGCGCTGTGGCGGCGGCGGGCTGGGAAGTCGATCTGTGCGGGCAGGGGGCCCGATGGTCCGGCGAGGGCCGTGGTCCAGGTCTTGGCGTCGGACGGGGGCAGGAGGTCGGCGAAGCGTCCGGCCATGGAGGAGGAGGGCCGGGCTGCCGATGTCAGCCACAGCTCGAACCGTCCCCGGCGGACGGCCTGCGCGTCGGCGGCGTGGAGCTGGAACGCGAGCTCGACGGTGGGCGGCGGAGCCAGGTCGGCGGTGACGGCCAGGCGGGCGAGGTCGTCTTCGGTGAGGACCACCTCGCGGGCCCCGTCGAGGGCAGCCTGCTGGGCGAGGGCGGTGAATGCCTCGTCGCGTGCGGACAGCAGCCGGGCTGGGGCCGGGCGGTCGGCCCCGAGGTAGCCGGGCGGGAAGCCGAGGCCGTCGTCCCCGACCAGCTCGGCGAGCGGGACAGCCGTGCCGACGCCGTACGTCTGCCGGAACCGCTGGTGGAAGTCCCGCCAGGCCGGGACCCCGGAGGGGTGCGGGGAGAGCCGCAGGAGGACCGTGGCGGCCGATTCTGCTTCGGTCAGGACGGCCTCGGGCACGGTGATCTCGGCGTCGAGGACCGTGTCCGGCCAGGCCGGCGAGGTGCTGCCGGTCACCCGCCCGGTGGGGGTGAGGGTGGGACCTACGGGCGCCGTGCGGGTCGCGGCCCGCAGCACCCCCACGGGGTCCGGGGTGGTGGTTATGGCATCTAGCTCCGACAGGAGCAGTCCGTGGGCGAGGAGCTGGGCGAGCATCGCGCGCACGGTGGCGGTGTCGGCGTGCGGGAAGGCGTTGGCCACAGCTTTGGCGACGGCCGGGAACGGGGCCGGGGTGCGGGCGGCGTCCATGGCGGTGCGGACGGGGCCGTTGGCCGTGACGGAGACTTCCAGCGGCGCCAGGCCCTCGGGCGGGGTCCGGCCCGGAGCGACCAGACGCCCGCCGCGCAGGGCGGCGGCCGGGTTGGCCATGACGGCCAGGGTCTCCAGGACGGTGGGGTCGGCGGTGAGCTGGTCGGCGACCGCTCCCAGCCACGTGGCGTCCGGCCGTAGCACCGCGCGGTGCCGCGTGCCCCATACGGCTTCGGGCTGGGGGCCGATGGTGGCCGGGGCGATACCGGCGAAGTGCCCGAAGGGGGTGGCTCGGCCTTCCCAGCGCAGGAGGTAGGCGGCGGTTGAGTGGACGAGCCGCCGCACCTGCCGCAGCTCTGGGGAGGGTGCGGCAAGGGTGGCGGCGGTCTGGTCGGCCAGGGTGGGGCTGGCGGCCTCCAAGGCCCGCCCGGTGCCGGGGTGCTCCCACACGGCGGCGAGCCAGGCCCGGCCGCGCTCGGCGGCATCAGGACCGGTGAGGTCGACGTCCACGGTCGGGACGCCGTACCCGGGCCGGGTGGTGGCCCGCACCATCAGTGCCCCGGTGTGCCGGTAGAGCCGTGCCCCGCGTGCCATGCCCGCCCCCTTGTTACGTCGTGTCGTGGTGCCGCCGGGCGCACGAGGGGTGCGCCCGGCGGCAGGTGGTGTTCGTCAGGTGAGGTGGAGCACCGCGGCCGGCCACAGGCTCTGCCTCACCTTCGCGGCGCTCCGGTCAGGAGGGGTCGCTGACGTTGGAGCTGCACGCGGTGTTGGAGCCGCCGCAGGAGGAGCCGCAGCCGTCGTCGGTGGACCGCAGGAGACCCGCGACGGGGGCGGCGGCCTCCACCACCCGTACGTCGAGGTTGAACTCGCCGAGGCTGGTGGTGGCCTGCTCGATCTTCTGGGACATGGTCAGTTCTCCTTGTCATCGGTGGTGCGGTGGTCGGCCTGGCCCCCGTAGGGCCAGGAGATGACGATGCGGCGGTGCCGCTTGGTGATGACCCGCCCGGCGGGCAGGTCGGTCTCGGGGGTGGTGATCGGGTAGGCGTAGATCACCGGCTCGCTCGCACGGTGGTCCCGGTCCCAGGTGCGGATCTCCGCCATCAGGGCCTGGGCCACGGCTTCGGCGCGGGGCCCGTAGCCGTGGACACCGAACTCGGCCCGGTCTCCTTCACGGCGGATGCTCAGGTAGGCCAGGGAGTCGCCGTCGAGGAGGGCGAGGCACGCCTGCTTGTTCTGGGGGGCGACGAGGCCGGTGTCCAGGTCGGTGTCCACGGACATGAGGCAGAAGCCGTCCAGGGCGGTCGCCAGCCACATCTGGAGGCCGGTGAACGGCTCGGTGCGGGCGACGGTGACGCCCGACCATGCCTCGACGCGGTCGGTGTCGAAGACGCCGTCGAGGGCTTCGGGGTCGGCGGGCCAACCGTCATCGAAGCGGAGTCCGATCTCCTTGCCGCGCAGCAGTAGCAGCCGCTCCTCGTGCCCGCCCTCGCCCTGAGCGTTGACGAACCCGCAGACCTCCGCCGACCGAGAGACGAGCCGGTCTCCGTCCCTGTCGAAGGCGATGGAGCGGGTCAGGCCGCGCATCCGCAGCGGGACGACCAGGCGGCCGTCCTTCGCCAGGTCATCGGTCCAGGCCGGGGGGATGTCCCAGGCTCCGAAGGTAACCATCAGGACGTCCAGCGGCGCGTAGTCGGACAGGCCCCGCTCGCCGTCGGCGAGGACGACCCGGACGTGCCCGTAGCCGTTGGCATCCAGCAGGCGGCGGGCCCGGTCGGTGACCTCCTGGTCGATATCACCGGTGACCACGACCCCGTCGGGCCCGACGATCTCGGCCATCAGGGCCGCGTTGTAGCCACCGGAGCCGAGTTCACCGGCCCGCATACGGGGCCTGAGTTCGGCCTGCTCCAGCATCATCGACTGGATGTAGGGCGCGGACACGGAGCTGATGGTGAGGCCGTGCTCGTTCCTCTTCGTCGGCACGGCGAGGTCCCACACGTACGCCCGCTCCGGAGTGACCTCCGGGGCGAAGGCATGGCGGTGTACCGCCTCGAACGCGGCCAGCACCGCCGGGGTGACGATGTGGTCGCCGTTGACCATGGCGGTCGTCATCTCGCGCCGCAGGCCTTCGGCGTGCTCGTCCGTCGTGATGCTCAACGCTCGTCTTCCTTCTGTCGTACGACATGGGGGCACGGGCCCGTGCCCCCATGTCCCGTCCCGGGAACCGGGGCGGGGGTCGGGGTGCCGGCGCAGGTGCTGTGGAGCACCTGCCGCGGCCGGGTGGAGTCCCCGGGACCGGCCGCCGTGGGGGCAAGGCCGGGCCCGGGGCGCCAGGCGGCCTGGCGGGCGTCGGGCGCCCTGGGAGCGGCGGCGTACCGGGCCAGGTGCTGGGCAAGCTTGGCGAGCAGGCGCAGGCAGGCGACCGGGTCCCCGCCGGTGGCGGCGGACAGGTTCCGGGCGTACCGGACGGTGTCCAGCGCGACGTCCCGTGCTCGGTCGTCGGGCAGCTGCTCGGCGTAGCGCTGGGCCGGGTCGGCGAGAGCGGCGATGTGGGCACGGAGTCGGGTGCGGACCTGCGCAGCCGCCGCCCCGTTCGAAGCGTGCTCGGCGAGCTGCAGGGCCAGTTCGACATCTTCGGACACGTCCCCGGGGGTGAGGGGAAGCACCTGCGCCGGCAGGGTGATCGGCGTCCTGAGCAGGGCAGGGAGGGGAGGTGTCGTCACGCTGGTCATTCGCTGGCTCCTGTCCACGGGGTGTTCCGGTCGAGAGCAGCACCGAGAAGGCCGCTTGGCGGCCGTCCTTTCGGGCTTGACGGCTATTCAACTCACGGTGACCGGCCGGGGGTACCGTGTAGCCGAGGGCAAGCGGTATATCGGGTATACGGGCAGGTGCTTCATGAGCGCGCGCACACCGAACGACCGTCTCCGCGACCTGATCGCGGAGTCCGGGCTGACCTACGAGGCCGTCGCGAAGGCCGTCCGGGCCGTGGCCGCCGAGTGCGGGACGGCCCTGCGGACCAACAAGTCCGCCGTGGACCATTGGGTGCAGGGCGCCCGACCACAGGCGGAGACCGCCCGCTACCTCGCGGTCGCGCTCTCGCGCCGATTAGGGCGGCTGCTGACACCGGCAGACCTGGGCCTGACCTCCTCCGATCCGGAGGGCCATGACAGCATCGGGCTCAACCTGGGGGGTGATCCGCTCGACTCCCTGATCCCGATGTGGAGGGCCGAGTTGGACCGCAGACGATTCCTCGCCACCTCCGCCTACTCCGTGGCCGCCGCCGCCCTCCCCCTGGCCCACGTCCGCGACATCGCCGCCCGCACCGCCGCCGCCCGCACCGGAAGCCACGTCATCGGCATGGCCGAGGTGAACGCCGTCCGAGACATGGTCGGCATGTTCTCCGAGATGGACGAACGCCACGGCGGCCAGCACGGACGCTCCGCCCTGGTCACCTACCTCCGCGACGACGTCGCCCCCCTTATCCGGGGCCGCTTCCGCAGCGAGGACATCCGCGCGCAGATGCTGTCGGCCGCGAGCCGGGGCGTGCACTTGCTCGGCTGGAAGTCCTACGACGCCGGACAGCAGGGCCTCGCCCAGCGCTACTACCTCCAGAGCTACGGCCTCGCCGTCGAGTCCGGCCTGCGCGGCCATGACGGGTTCGTGATGCGCACCATGGCCATGCAAGGCCTCAAGCTGCACCGGCCCGAACACTGCCAAGGCCTCGCCGAGACCGGCCTGAACCGGGCCAAGGGCCGCGTCGACGCCCAGACCGAAGCGCTCTTCCGCGTCGTCCACGCCCACACCCTGGCCAAGACCGGCGCTCGCACAGCGGCGCTTACCGAAGTCGCTCAGGCCCGCACCCTGCTGGAGCAGGGCAGCGAGCGCGGGGACGAGATGCCGTTCTGGGGCCTGGCGTGGGGCCCGGCCGCGCCGTCGGTGTTCTCCCGCACGGCGAAGGTCTTCGAGACGCTGGGGGACCACCAGGCCGCCGCCGCCGAGTACCTGCATGCCGCCTCCACCCGGCCCGCTGGAACCTACGCGCGGATCGTCTCCCTGGACCTCGTCGCCGGGGCGGAGATACACCTCAAGCGCGGGCGCATCGAGCAGGCGTGCGCTACGTACGGGGAGGCCATGGACCACATGGACGGCGTCCGCTCCGTACGGACCCGCAAGGCCGTCAAGACCATGCGCGCTGACCTCGCCCCGTTCCGGACACGCGGCCTCCGGTGCGCGTCCGAGCTGGACGAGCGGGCCGTCGACTTCCTCGCCACGGCGTAAGAGGTGATGCACAGCACCGCGGCCGGCGGCGGGCTGCGTGGGCGCGCTCATCAAGGGGCCTCCCCGGTATGCGGAGTCAGTGTTCCCGACACCAACGACGCTAGGGATCCCCGCATCGGGCCCTCAACGGTTTTGCGGGTTTTTGCGGACGACTAGGCGCACGCGGCACGGGCCCGGGTGATCCGGGCACGCGCCGCAGGACCGTAAGCGGCGACAGCAGAGAGCTGGGCGAAGGCCCGCTCGTAGACCGCGATCTCCCCGGGGGCGGTGATGCTGACCCGCGCCGACAGCAGCTCGATGCCGACCTGGACGGTGTCGTACACGGTGAACGACTCCGTGGACCACAGGGGCCGGGCAGCCCCAGCCGGGACGATCCCGAGGGACACCTGCGGCAGGTCGGCCACTTCCAGCAGCTGATCGAGCTGTCCGGCGGTGGTCGCCGCGTCCGCTACACCGGGCCGCAGTACGGACTCCTCCAGGAGGAACGCGAAGGTGCGCCCCCGCTTTCGCAGGACCCGGGAGCGGGCCAGACGGGCGCGGGCGGCGGAGTCCACGTTGGTGTCCGGGCTGCCGTGGAAGGTGCCGTACGCGGTGATCACGGCGGCGGCGTAGTCGTGGGTCTGGAGCAGGCCGGGGACGACGTGCGAGCAGTAGACGCGGAACGAGCGGGTGCGGTCCAGGAGCGGGACGATCTCGTTCTGCAGCCGGGTCAGCCCGGCCCGGTTCAGGCGCTTCCACTCCACGTACATGGAGTTCGCGGAACGGGCGGCTGCGATCAGATCGGCCTCCTGGTCCTCGGCGCCGCAGGCCGCGCACCACAGCCGGATGTCGGCATCCGAGGGGGCCGCCTTGCCGTGCTCGATCCGGGACGTCTTCGCCCCGTTCCACCCGCACCGCACCGACAGCTCACCCCCGGCCAGGCCCGCGTCCAGGCGCAGGTGCCGAAGCCGCAGCGCGAGCGCGGCACGGGCTTCCTGAGCACTGGACAGGGGCGAGGACATCGCTAGGCCGTCGGTCAGGGCTTGTACTCGGCCAGGGGCGTGGCGCGCTCCCACACGGCGGTGAACGCGGACGCGCACAGGGCGGCCGTGGTCGGGTCGTCCGACATCTCGCCGCCGGTCGGGGCGCCGTTGCCGGAGAAGTGGTTCCACCGGATCAGACGGCCGTCGATCAGCCAGAAGTCGTTCCCCGGCAGAGCGATGTCGGACGCCCGGCGGCGCGACAGGTACCGGACCTCCTCGCCAGCCAGCTCGTTGACGGCTGCCCCCGCCAGCCCGTACCGGGCGTAGTCCGACAGCGGCTCGGACACGACCCGGGCCCGCCGCACGATCACGCCCCGGGCAACGGTGCGCCGCACCAACCCCACCCAGAAGCTCCAGTACTCCGACTCCGGGTCCATCTCCCGCTCTCCGGTCTCCAACCAGGTCGCGAACCCGGGCGACTCGGCGGGCACCCCGTAGGCATCACGCATCTCAAGGTGGAGGGCGGAGACGCGGGCACCGTCGAAGAGTTCGTCAAAGCCCGGGACGACGTCGGTCTGCGTCATCGCACGCCTCCTTCAAGAGCTTCCTCAGCGAGGCCGGGACACGGACAACTGCCTCGGAGTCGGGGATGTCCCCACTCTTTCGGCACTCGGCCTGTTCCGCCTCGGTCGTCTTCCAGCCCTGCACGAGCAGGTCACCGGTGTCCTCGTCCACCCACACCGACGGGCACTGCCCGGTGTCGCTGTTCGGGTCCTTACCTACGAACCGTAGTGCCATGGCTGCCTCCAACATCACGTTGTTTGCGCGAAATTGCACGCCACGTCCACCCAACAGCGATAGCAGTGGCTGGTCCAGACAGGTACCGGCCTTGCTCCGCCCTGCGACAGGTGACGAGGAGCACGGGCGCCGGCACCCGTGCTGCCCGTCACCTCGGCGTCAGACGATGAAGAAGCCCACGCCGTTCTCTGACCGGATCGCGCCCAGCTCCTTCAAGTCCTCCTGGGCGTTGCGCATGGTGCGCTGGGAGCACCGGTACCGGCGGGCCAGCTGCGCGGCCGACCCGATCTGCTTGCCCGAGGCCTTCGGACCGAGAGCCAAGATCTCGTCCAACAGCTGCTCGGCGACGCGGGCCCGCGAAGCCCGGGGCTTTCGTACGAGGATGCTCATCGGCCCAGCTCCCCGGGCCAGTCCTGGACGCGGCGCAGGGTGTCGCCCCGGCCGACCCGGTAGACGGCCAGGACGCCGTGGATGTTGCCGAGAACGATGTACGAGCGGCCGCGTGCTTCGGCCGGTCCCGAGATCCAGGAGGCTGGCTGATCGGTGCCGCCGGAGCGGAAGTAGGCGCGCATGGCGCGCAAGGTCAGATCACACATGGGGATTCCCTGGAGGTCGCAAACGAGACGATCCCCGGGCGGGGTTCGCCGAGCTGCGACCGGGCCCCCACAGCAGACATGAATGGGGGCAGGATCCGGTCGTTGGGGCGATCCGATGCCGCCCCACCCTGAGGAGACCAGCCAGGCCGCCAGCACGAGTGCGAGGCCATGGGGTCTGCTGCGCCGCACACGCTACCGACACGGCGACCGGCCCGGCTACGCCCCTCACCCGTACGGCCCTACCCGTGGCAGGTGACCGGCAGCACCTCCGCCGGCGCGGGTGCTCCCCGTCACCTCGGCCGGTTGGCTACGCGGCGTCGGCGGCGGTCGCTGCCTGCGCCGTCGGGAAGAGCGGCAGGATCTGGTCGGCGCCGGTCATCTCCAGGAGCCGGAGCAGCTGGTGCTGCGGCGCCGCGATCCGCAGCTCGGCGCTCTGGTGGACGCGCAGCAGCATGTTCAGGACGGAGGAGTCGGCGAACGACATGTCGGAGGCGTCGAGGACGACCACGAGGTGGGAGGCGGCGGCCTCCATCAGGGCGCGGTCGGTCGGCCCGAGGGTGTCGGTGTCCAGCTCGCCGTGCGCGGCGATCACGGCGGGTGTGCTTGATCGCTTGTCGTCCATGGCCCCAGGATGCCTGGGAACTCCCTAGGGGAGGAAGTGCGCGCAGTGCTTACAGCGCCGCTTGGCGGCGGTCGAAAGGTTGCCGTCCGAGGCGTGCAGGGGTGTCTGCTCACTGATGCTGGCCCACTGTCCGGCCAACGGGTCCGGGACCCAGCCCCACCCGGCGGCTTCGAGGTCGCCGTCCACGTTGTGGTTGCAGCCGTCTTCGACGTGCCCGTAGCCGGTCGGCGAGATCAGAATGCGGCTCAGGACGAAGCCCACCGGCGCCCGCGTGTCGTCCACGGTCACTCCGCAGCAGCACCCTTCACCGACGATCAGATAGCAGTCATCACAACGCTTCACGTTCACCACCACATGTTGCACACGGCGTTCCACGCGGCAGGTGACGATGAGCACCTGCGCCGGCGCCGTGCTGAGCGTCACCTCGCCCCGGAGCCACCGCCCCGCTCGTCAGAAAACGATTGTTTTTTGACGATGCGCGGGACAGGTCGGCCGAACCGGGCGGATCGGGGCATCCGATCGTCAGAAACCTATTCAGAAACCCATGGGCCGTCAGATAGGTTCGGAGTACCGTTTCCTGACGATCGAGAGGCTCCCTGTGGCCATCCTGCATGCCGACGACATCGACATCGAGGACCTCCTGCGGCCCTTCGAGTTCGGCGGCCACCTCTACGGCTATGCCCGCGTCTCCACCCGCAGCCAGAGCCTCGACCGGCAGACCGACGCCCTCACCCGCGCCGGGTGCGAGCGGGTCTTCGTCGACAAGAAGACCGGCGCCAACGCCCAGCGTCCCGAGCTCAAGGCGCTCCAGGCTGTCCTGCTGCCCCGGGACACCGTGGCCGTCACCGACCTGTCCCGCCTCGGCCGGTCGCTCAAGGACCTCGTCACCATCGTCGGAGACTTCCGCGCCCAGGGCGTCGGCTTCTGCTCCTTGAAGGAGAAGCTGGACACCACCACCCCCGGCGGCCGCCTCGTCTTCCACGTCTTCGCCGCGTTGGCGGAGTTCATCCGGGAGATCATCGTGGAGGCCACCCGCGAGGGCCTGGACGCCGCCCGCGAACGCGGCCGGGTCGGCGGCCGCCCCCGCAAGATGGACGACGAGCTGATCCGCAAAGCCCGCCTCCTGCTCCCGGACCCGGACAGCAGCATCGCTTCGATCGCCGAACTCCTCGGCGTCAGCCCCGGCACCCTCTACAACCGCATCCCCGACCTCGCCGAACTCCGCGCCTCCGGGCGCGAGCAGGTCACCGCGTGAGGTGACGGCGAGCACGTCCGCCGGCGAGGTGCTCTCCAGCACCCGCCGCGGGCGCGTAAACGGGGACCGCGTGCCACGACTTCTCGGGGACGCCGTGGCACGCGGTTGTTTGTGCGGGGTGGGTCAGCCGACGGGCATGCACACCGCGTACGGGGTGCCGCCGTCACTGGCGGAGAGGCTGGTGTTCTTCAGCTTCGTGGTCCAGGTGCGGCCGTCCTCGCTGGGGTATGACGCGTAGACGAACGAGGTCACGCTGTCGTCCTGGTCGAAGCCGCCACCAGTGACCGTGGTCCCGGCCGGGCAGGTCGCGGTCGCCGTGGCGGTGGAGTTCGGGCGGATGGTGACGTCCGCACCCTTGACGATCCGGCTGGGCCGGGCGACGCCGTCCTTGCCCGCAGCGCCGGTGTCGCCCTTGGCTCCGGCCGGTCCCTGCGCGCCTGCCGTGCCGGTCTCGCCCTGCGGTCCGCGCTCGCCCCGGTCGCCCTTGGCCCCGGCAGGGCCCTGCGCGCCGGTCTCGCCCTGGTCGCCCTTGGGACCGACCGGGCCGGTGTCGCCCTTGGGTCCCGCTACGCCCTGGGTGCCTGCGGCTCCGGTGTCGCCCCGGTCGCCCTGGTCGCCCTTGGGTCCGGCAACGCCGGTGTCTCCCTTGGTGCCCTGTGGGCCTGCGGGTCCGGCGGGGCCGCTGTCCCCGCGCTCGCCGCGCTGTCCGGACGGTCCTGCGGGACCGGCTTCGCCCCGGTCGCCCTTGGCACCGGCCGGTCCGGCCTGACCGGTCTCTCCCCGGTCGCCCTTGGCACCCGGGGCGCCATCGGCTCCGTTCGTTCCCGGATCGCCCTTGGCGCCGTCGGCTCCGGTGTCTCCCCGGTCGCCCTTGGGTCCGGCGGGGCCGCGCTCGCCGCTGTCGCCCTTCTCACCTGCGGGGCCGCGTTCACCGGCGTCGCCCTTCGGGCCCACCGCTCCGTCACGACCGTTGGCTCCGGCCGGTCCGCGCTCGCCGCTCTCGCCCCGGGCGCCAGCGGCTCCGGCCGGGCCCGCATCGCCCTTGGCGCCGGGCGCACCGTCGCGTCCGTCGGTGCCCTTGGCCCCGGCCGGGCCGGGCTCGCCCTGCGCACCGGGGGCGCCGTCGCGTCCGTCACGGCCGTTGGCCCCGGGTGCACCGTCGCGGCCGTCGGCTCCCGGCTGGCCGGGAGTCCCGTCCCGCCCGGCATCGCCCTTGGGCCCGGCCGGGCCCCGCTCACCACCAGGACCAGCCGGTCCCGCCGGGCCCTGCTCGCCGGTGTCGCCCTTGACGCCGGTGGTGCCGGGCTCGCCCTTGGCACCGGCCGGTCCGGGAGCGCCGTCCCGGCCCTGCTCACCCTGCGGGCCCGCCGGGCCAGCAGTGCCCTGGGGTCCCGCCGAACCGGGGTCGCCCTTGGCCCCGGCCGGGCCGCGCTCGCCCGCATCACCCTTCGGCCCGGCCGCACCGGTGTCACCGTCACGCCCGGCCGCCCCTTGGGGTCCGGCCGGTCCGCGCTCGCCTTGGATGCCCTGCGGTCCCGCGACCCCGGGGGCGCCGTCCGTCCCGCGTGCACCGGCGGGTCCGGCCACTCCCTGCGGTCCGGCCGGGCCGCGCTCACCGGCAGGCCCCTGGATGCCCGGGGCACCGTCCTGGCCCCGGCCACCGGCAGGGCCCTGGGGTCCTACGGGGCCGTCGGCTCCGTTCATCCCCGGATCACCCTTGGGGCCGCGCTCGCCCGCAGGCCCCTGGCCGCCCGGGGTGCCGTCCTGGCCGGAAGGCCCTGCCGGACCCTGCGGGCCTGCCGGGCCTCTCTGGCCGTCGGCGCCGTTCGCCCCCGCATCGCCCTTGGGGCCGCGCTCACCGGCCGGGCCCTGGGCGCCGGGGGCGCCGTCCTGGCCGCGTTCGCCACGGGGCCCGGCCGGGCCCTGCGGTCCGACCGGGCCGGGAAGGCCGTCGGTGCCGTCGCGGCCGTCGCGGCCGGGTTCGCCCTGCGGTCCGGCCGGGCCGCGCTCGCCCGGGTCTCCCTTGTCGCCCTTGGGGCCGGGCGTGCCCTTGCCGTGACCGCCGTCGCCGTCAGCGCACCAGCGCACGTCGCTCTTGTTGATCACGTAGCGGGCGGCCATCCAGCCCTCGCGGTCTGCGAGCCGGTACCAGATCGAGTTCCCGTCGACGTTCTGGCCGCGCACTTTGCACTTCAAGCGGACGTGGGCGCCCGGCTTGTACTCGCCGAGCTTGCGGCCCGATTCGGCCGGGCCGCTGCGGACGAACTGCCCGATCCGGGAGATGACCTTGCCGTCCGCAGACCCACCGGACGAGGTCGCGGCGAGCGCGGAGGGGCCGCACACCCCCACGGACACGACGATGGCCACCGACACGGCCCGGGTGCTGGCCCGACGCACAGCACCACTCTCAGAACTCGACACAAGGCGCCTTTCCGATGATCTGAAACCTGTGCGGCTGATGATCACGAAAAGCGCGGATATCACGAGGCGGCACGCTCCGCGATCCGAGTACGCCCACCCGGACGGCGCCCGCTCGTGCGCCGTCCGGACGCGCCCCACAGCCCGGCAGGTGAGGGACCACACAGCCGCCGGCGGTGTGCTCTCCAGCACCCGCTACTCGGCAGAGGCCGCCGCACGGGTACCGGGCCTCCGGTCGGGCCCCCTCACGGTGCGGCCCGGCACGGCGGCCGCGAGGGTGGGGTCATGTCGATACCGAAGCTGATCATCTATCCACCCGATGAGCGGGGCTGGCGCAAGGTCCGCTACGACGGAACGATCCTCGGCACCGCCTACCGGGAGTCGGACATCCCCGAGCTGCTCCGCCAGGCCGGGATGGAGTCCCCCGAAGACTTCGACCTGACGCCGGGAGAGTTCGTGGAGTGGCGCGGCGGCGGGCCGGAAACGTGGGCCGAATCCCCGCCCTGAGCCGGGGCTACCTCCCGGCAGCGGCCGGTCGCTGGCGCCGGTCCGGCGGAGGACCGGCGCTGCTCGAAGGGCAACTGGCTATCAGTCACCCAGCTTGGTGACCGTCTTGAGGAGTTCGCCCTCCTGGGCGACCTTCTCCAGGAGACCGCTGGGTTCCTGAGACGCGCTGAAGGTGCCCTTAGCGGCTCCAGTGACTACCTCGGCTACGTCGTTAGCGTGCGCGGGGGCGGCGAATGCGAGGCCCGTGAGTGCGAGGGCTGTGGCGGCAAGCATCTTCTTCATGATCTGACCAACGAGACCTGAGCACCGTAGGCACGGAGCGGCTCCGGTGCCGGAGAGCCCGAGTGCCGTGGTGTCGCGGAAGGCCGGGAGTCGCCTGGCCAGGTGGAGTGGGGTGGGGGCGGCCCGGAGACGTGGGGTGAATCCCCGCCGTGACCGGATCCAGGGTGAGGTCGAGCACGGGCGCCGGCGCAGGTGCTGCTCGTCACCCGCCGCGGCGGCTCACTTGAGGTGTTCGTTCTCGTCCAGGAACCGGCGCAGGGCGTCGTCGTCCGGGGGCGTTGCCGTGGTGAACCCGACGATGAGGTCTCCGGCCTCCTTCGTGGCGGCCCACATCTCGGCGATGGCTTGCGCCCGCGTCGGGCTGAACTGGACGCTGTGGGTCTTGGCGAGGGTCACGGCACGGAGCATGGCCAGCCGGGCAATGGTGACCTCGCCGAAAATCTGCATGGCGACGTCCTCGGGCGGCGCGGGAGCCGTGACAGCGGCCCGCAGGACGGCATCCTCCTCGCCCCGGGGCCGGGGCGGGGGGACTTCGGCCAGGGCGACGGCAGTGGGCCGGGCCACGGTGGACGCGGCGACCTGTGGCCGGGCGCAGGAGGCGAGGTCGAGGGCGGTCCGGTAGTCGTTCCTCTCGACCCGGGCCCGGCCGCTGGCAGCCGCGTCCTCGAGAACCCGCACCAGCAGGCGGAACCGGTCCTCGTCGTCCGCGTACGCGCCCGTGACCACCGCGACGTCCCGAAGCACGGAGTACGAGACGGTGATGCCCGTGGCGGCGATCTGCGCCCGCCTACTGTCGTGGCAGTAGGCGGCCACCGCCCGGTATTCCATGGCGGTCGACGGGCTGATGCCGACGCGTTCCGCGAACCGCTCGATCACGGACTTGCTGCCGTTGTTCACGCCTTTCTCGCCGAGAGGGGCGATGTCGAGCAGGAGATCGCCCTTGGTGAGAGCCGCCGCGCACACGGCGGCGACGCCGCGCACTTCGGCCTGGTCGAGCGTCTGCCAGGTGGTGAGGTGGCGCTCGGTGAACCCGGGGTCGTGCATCGGGTCTCCTTCGGGGTGGGGTGCTTCGTCAGCTGCTCAACGCGGCGCCGACGCGGGACGTGACGCCCGCCTCGCAGGTGACCGTGAGCACACCGCCGGCCCCCGTGCTTGCCTTCACCTCGTCGTCGCCCGGGACGCAAGGCCTCGGCCCAGGGCCGTATGGACGGCGGCGGCCCCGACCTGGTCGAGCCTGCGCAGCAGCACCTCCGCGATGCCCTCCGGGTCGTCCAGGGGGATGGTGGCGCTGTTCTTGCGCCACCCCGCTTGAACCGCTGCCCGGTGTGCGCTCAGCTCCCCGGCCGTGACCCTCGCCAGGAGATCGGGCCGCTCGCGTTCCAGGCGGCGGATCGCGGCTTCCCTGGACGTCCCGCCCGATCTTTCCCTGCGAGGCGGCGGCGACTCGTCGTCGCTTCTATCCGAAAAACCCGGGATGTTATCCAGGGTTTTCCGGGGGCGGCCGTCCCTGCGGGGGGTGAGCTTGTAGAACTCGGCGAGGAGGTCGGTGCGGTCGCCGATGATCCGTTCCACGAGGTCCAGGCTGGACCCCAGGCCCTGGAGGGGCAGGGTGGTCACGAAGGCCGCGAACTCGTTGTCGGCGTAGGTGACGCGGGCTCCGAGCTGGGTGGTGAAGTCCCGCCACCCGCCGCTGAGGAGGAGGTCTTCCAGCAGCTTGGGCACGGTGCCCAGCGAGTTCCTGCCCGAGCGGAGGGAGGAGCCGAGGGAGGCCACGTGCTGGCCCCGCTCGCGCCGTTCATCAGCCACTCTGCCTCCGCTCGCCACGACCTGCGTACCTGCACGTGGGTAACGACCCACGGCGGCCGGGGTGGTGCTCGGGAGCACCCGGCCGCGGCGGGTGACGGACAGCACCTGGGCCGGCCTACGTGCTCGCCATCACCTGGCGCGGGCCGGTGGCCATCCGTTGAGGGCTTCGCCGCAGATGGGCTTTGGAGGAGTTACGCCCGAAGGGCGCCCCCGCGGGGGCGCCCTTCGGGCGTAACTCCTCCAAAGCCCCGTAAGCCCGTAGCTGCGGGGCAGAAGGTTGTTGTTCGTGGAGGCTCCGGGCGGCGGACCTCTGGGGCGGAGCCTCCACAAGGGGATACCTACTCGGCCCAGTCGACCGGCTTCCCTCCGATGAGAAGCTCCTGGCCGAGGTCGACCTCGATTGTCTCGAAGGAGAGGACTTCCACCGCAGGCTGTGTGTCGGCCGAAGCCTCAGTGGATTCAGGGGTGGAGTGGTCGGTCATGAGAACGCCCTTCCGGGAAGTAGATCAACGACGGGAACGTGATCACGTCGTCTCCAGTCCTAGCAGCACGCAACCAACCGGGTCAGTCGATTCGGCGTTCTCCCCCGGACTGTCCCGCGTTCTGGCGCGTGTGGTGGGCGTGTGCGTCCGGGCTTCTGGGCCGAAGTGGCTGCCGATTGTTCCTGATCATGGAAGCATCGGCGCCTTCGGCTTGAGGAGAAGACATGGCAGGTCAGTCCGTACAGCGGGTCAACGCGCGTCTCGCGGCGCTCCACGCGGCCACCGCCGAACGCAGGCTCGCGCCCCTCACCCTGCGGCTCGACCCGGGGGTTGACGGGACGGCACTGGAACACGTTCAGCTGGGGGCGCCCCGCATCGAGGCAGAAGGAGAGGTGGCCGCGGGCCAGACGGTGATGGTCCTCATCCCGATCGTGGGGGGCCACCTGCACCACGTGCGCTCGGTGCGGCGAACCGGTCTTCCGTGGATTTCGGAGATCACCAGGTCCTGGACGTACTACGACAACGACGGCTTCAGGGCACGGGTGAAACTGGCCGCCTCGACGACGGGCGGCGATGAGCTGCTGCTCGACCTCCGCACCGGCACCTGGATGGATCCGGAGGCGAACGGCAGGCTCTACGGCCCGACCGCCCCGTTCTTCCGCGAGCAGGTGGCGGCGCTGAAGGAGGACGCCGTCTACGATCTGGGGGCCGCAGAAGCCGCAGGTCCGGCCCCGCAACCGCTGTCGGCTCCCGCCGTGCTCACCTCGCACCAGGCTGAAGTGATGGGGAGGAACGAGAGTGGTTACGGCACCGTGCGCGGGTACATGACCGCCGGCACCATGCCCGAGGAGCGCCTGGGCGAAGCACGGCACGTCCCGGTCTCCAAGGACTACAAGATCGCCAAGAGCTCCGCCCCCTACATCGACGCCAGCGTGACGCTCGGTGACCTGAACCCCAAGGGCCTGCTCTACAGCCTTCTCGTTATCACCTTCAGCAACGACCAGGCCGAGACCCAGGCCGTCATCCTCGCCAAGCACCTGGAAGCGGACCTGTTCCTGCACAGCGACGCCACCTCGCCGACCATCGCGCTCACCCCCGGCCAGAAGCGCACCTTCACCCTGACCCACCGCAACAGCGACACCCCCCTGGGCACGCCCGACCAGCTCCGCGACGACCTCGTCTGGACCGTCGATGTGCCGGGGCCCCAGGGCACGTTCGACCCCGGCACCTTCACCTACACCGCCCCCGACACCATTGACCACCCCACCACCGCGGTCATCACCGTCCTTAGCGGCGAAAGCGACCACGGCAGTCGCGACTACG
This sequence comes from Streptomyces sp. NPDC032091, assembly GCF_055580265.1. Classification (NCBI taxonomy): domain Bacteria; kingdom Bacillati; phylum Actinomycetota; class Actinomycetes; order Kitasatosporales; family Streptomycetaceae; genus Streptomyces; species Streptomyces sp. NPDC032091. Next base: position 226,968 of record NZ_JBVILR010000009.1, read on the forward strand.
GCTTGGTCCTGGTCCCGCTGGCCCCCGGGCAGTAGTCCCGGGACTCACGGGAGCTTCGGGAGGGCTGGGCCGGGTACCGGGCCTCGGTCGGGCCTCCTCGCGGTGCGGGGCGGCCGAGCCGCCGGGAGGGTGGAGACATGCCGATACCGAAGCTGATCATCTATCCGCCCGATGAGCGGGGCTGGCGCCGGGTTCGCTACGACGGAACGATCCTCGGCACCGCCTACAAGGCGTCCGACATTCCCGAGCTGCTCCGCCAGGCCGGGATGGAGTCCCCCGAGGACTTCGACCTCACCCCGGGCGAGTTCGTGGAGTGGCGCGGCGGTGGTCCGGAGACGTGGGCCGAATCCCCGCCGTGACCCGGCTCGAGGTGACGAGGAGCATGGGCGCCGGCGCAGGTGCTGCTCGTCACCTGCCGCGGGCCGGTGGGTGTCGGCCGCAGACCCGGCCGGGTACCCGCTGTCGGGCCTGGGGGGCGGTGTGGTTGGCTCGGTGCGCCGTATCAACTGATCTACAAGGGGGCGGGCATGGACCAGCAGCAGTTCAAGGACGAGCTTCTCCAGCACATCGAGGAGATGCTCATCTGGGAGGACGACCGCATAGACGCGGACGTGTTCCAGGGGATTGCTGGCCAGATGGGCCAGTACAAGGACATGCTCAGCGAGCTGATGAAGGAGGCTGACGCGGACGCGGACAACATGATCAGCAAGGACGAACTGCGGCGGGCCATCAACGCCCTCTGAGCCCGACCGAGGGGTTCCAGGGTGACGGCATCGTGAGTTCGGCGTCGCAGATGTCCAGGAGGGGCAGCGGTCGGCCGTGGCGGACGGCGTCCGCCCGAATCCGGTGCAGCACGGCGAACACGTCGGCGGTGCAGGCGGGGCAGCACGCCCACGCGGTGGGCTCGCCGTCACCGCCGCAGTCCGCGCAGCCGTCGTCCCACGGCCACCCTGCGCACGACGTCACCGGGTGGGCCGCCGTCTACCGGATGGGGAACAGCTCGCGGGGCCGGGTGTCCCGGTCGGGCCGGGCCTGCCAGCGCGTGTCGGCCCACGACAGGCCCTCGTCGGCGAACCAGGCGTCGATCGACTTCCAGCGGCGCTTGGGAGGGGTCGTGGGGCGGTCGCGTCGGTCCTGTGCCGGGATGGCGGGGCCGTTCTCGTTCATGTCCGGTGAACACGTGGGCGACTGCTGGCCGTGCCCGGTCTGGGCGGGTGTCACCCGGACGGCGCACCATCCCGGCCGGATGAGGTGAGGATCAGCACCAGCGCCGGCGGTGTGCTCTCCAGCACCCGCCGCGGATGCGCTCCTGGGGCCGGGGAGGTCTTTTCCCAATCGCTCGGCTCCGGGCACCATCTTCTGGGCTGAAGGGGCGGGATCGACGTCACGCGCTCCGGCGGCACACTCCGCTGCCTGGTGGGCGACGTGTCGACGCGTGAGTAGTGCCGAAGGGCCAGGCGTTCTGCAGGTATCCGTCGGCGACCGGGCCGTCACGACACGGGGGAAGGTATCAACGGCCTCAGGCGGGGTCGGCGACCGCTGCGCGACCCCGCTGCCGCACCGGTCAAACGGCTGCGCACTGGCATGTCCCACCTTTACGATCATGACGACGAGCCGTCGCGGAGAGTCACCTTTCCGGGGTGCTCGGTGATCACATTGCGAGTGAGGGGCGGCTGTTGGATGTCCGACTGCCCCGTTCGAACGGAGAATTCACATGAGTGACGAGTACGGCGTGCTAGAGCTCTTCGGCAAGGAGGGCGAGGACGCCACAGAAAAGGTCTCCTTGAGCCTGCGCGACTTGAACCTGCGCGACGGGAACCTGCTGTACCTCGGAGGCACTGAGCTGGGCAACGACGCGGCGTACTTCTTCCGGGTGAAGGATGTGACCAAGGAAGTCACCATCACCCTGTACGACGACCGACACGGACGCGGCGAAGCCGGAGACGAGGAAGCCGAGAGCTGGGCTGCCTACAAGATCCTGGCGCCGCTGCAGGAGTCCGGGCTGCTGCCGGTGGACCAGGCGTTTGGCCATCGCGCTGGTGAATCGATCATGCCGAAAATCCTCTCCGCCGGGTCTCACCGCTCCGGCAACTTCGTAGGGAAGGTCAGCAGCGTGCGCGTGACCGTAAGCCCTGAGCCCGCCTGACCTGTCCGTCGCGCAGGCACGACGGTCCCAAGCCTCGCCCCAGTTCCTCTGACCGAGCACCACTCTGATCTCGGCCGGGCGAGGTGAGGGGCAACACCTGCGCCGGCGGTGTGCTGTCCAGCACCTGCCGCGGGTGCGCGCCCGGGACCGGAGGAGGTCTCCCAACCCGGCCCCGGGCACCTTCTTCTGCGCTGAAGAGGTGCCTCCGACGCTACGCCGTACGGCGGCGGCCGCCCCGCTCCCCGGCGGCGGGCGTGTCGGGGCGCGGCCGTTCTGCAGGTGCCCGTCGGCGGCCGGGCCCCGGGTCGTTCACGACGCGGCCCTCCCGGCGGAGGTGACGTCGAGCACGCGGGCCGGCGCACTGCTGGAGGGCAGACACCCCGGGGACCGTCCGAGCGGTACCGCCATCCCGGACGCGGCGCGCAGCGCGTACATGCCGGGGCCGATCTCCTCGGCCGGGGTCCGCTGTTCGGGGTCGGTACGCCACCAGGCCACGCGTTGCGCGCAGCGGTCGCAGACGCGGAGCTGTCGGCCGCCGTCGGGGCCGTCGAAGCGGGGCAGGCTCGCGGTGGCGGGGCCTTGGCAGGCGGCGGCCCGGGTGCCGTGGCGGAGCCCGCACCACTGCCGTGCGCACTCGCACCGCCCGGCGGGCGACTCCGCGTTCACCACGTGACCTTGTAGCGGACGGACTGCGGGTCGGCCATGCTCCGGCGGGCGGCCTCGGTGTCGCGTCGGGCCCAGTGGGCGCGGCGGGCGGCTTCCTGGGCGGACTGCTGGTCGAGGACGGCCTCATGCCGGGCACGGGCGTCCCTGCGGGCGACGGTGGCCTCGTACGCCTGCCGGAGGTGCGCGGGCGCCCCGGGGGGCGGGGCGACCGGTGCCGGGGTCGCCCGGAGCTTGGCCTCGATGGCCCGCTCCAGGTTCAGGGCCCGGAACTCGGCCCGCTGGCGTTCGATGACCGGGCGGATCTGCTCCATGGGCATGTCGGAGGTGAAGGCGCGGCCGTTGGCGACTGCCCGTTCCCGGGCCCGCCGCTCAGCGGCGTGCTGGTCCCGCAGGGGCTGGGCGATCTCGGCGGCGTGCCGCCGGGCGTTGTCGAACCTGATCTTCGCGGTGAGCCGGGCGTCCAGGGCCAGCTGCGCCGGGGTCTTCGCCATGAGGGTCATCCTTCCTGTTCGGTCTGTCGGCGGGACTCGATGAACCGGGCCCGCGCCCGGGAGGGGGCCGGTCGTAGGTCGTGCACGGCGGGCCTGGGCGCCCGTGCCCGTACGGCCGCGACGTCGGCCCGGATCTGGTCCTGGAGCCGCCACAGCTCGGCCTGCCGGGCGGAGGCGGCCTGGACCTCGGCGGCCGGTCGTGGGGGAGGGGCGCGCAGCACCGGCGGCTCGGGGACGGTGAACTCGGCGGGCCACTGGGGTGTCGGCTCCGCCAGGATCCGGTGGGGGACGGGGTAGCGGTCGGTGTGCCAGCACGCCCACGCCGCGACGAGCCGCCGGCCGCGCCCCCACACCGGCCCGTGCCAGCCCGACAAGCGGCCGGTCGCCCGGTGGTCGCGCAGCGCGGCCCGCAGCCGGGCGACGTGCACCCCGCCCGTGACGCCGTCGGCGGCCACATGCCGGGCCAGGACCGTGCCGCCGGTCCGGGCCACGACCGGCCGCAGCAGCGCGAGGAGATCCTGCCCGAGGGCTCCGGCGTCGGCGGTGACATCCACACGCACACCCTGCGACGCCCACACGGCGGCCTCCGCGACGAACACCGGCCCGGTGACGCTCCGGGCGTCCTCGGCGACGAACACCCGCCCACGGCCCGCAGGGACGAGCGGGCGCCCTCGGCCGTGGTCATGCCACCATCCGGCCCGCACTCGACCACGGCGTCCGGCGACCAGGACGAGCAGCACACGCGCCGGCCTCATGCTTCCCGTCACCTCGACCACACCGGCCGATCGGCGGCGAACGACAGGCGAGCCGGACCAGGACGGGCTGCAGCAGCGGCGGGGGCGCTCACACTGCCCCCGTGCGGCCGTTGAGGAGGTCGATCAGCCGGGCCGTCGGCACCCGCACGGCACGGCCCACCCGGATCGCCGGGATGTCCCCGTTGTGGCATCCGTTGTAGCCGTGCCGGGTGCTGATGCCCAGCACCCGGGCCGCCAGGGAGACCGAGACGGTCGGCTGCACGGCCGGGTCCGGTAGGAGCGCGGGCCGCGGAGAAGGACGAGGAGCTGCGGTGGCGGGCGGCACGGGGCCTCCGGGGCGTGCAGGGGCTACGCCCCCGGCCCACCAGCCAGCAGGGAAGCGGACAACGGCGAACCGTCCCGCTCCCCTGATTCACGCATGTGCACGCACCCCGTGCACGCACGCGCACGCCCGGCGTGTCGCACCGGCCCCGAGGTGACCTCCAGCACCGCGCCGGCCGAGGTGCTGGAAGTCACCCGCCGCGGGGAAGGTGACGTCCAGCACCAGCGCCGGCGAACCGGTCTCCGGCCCGGCACCGGCATCCCCCCCCCCCCCCCCGGCACCCGACCGACAGCCCGACTACGCGGCCGTCGCTGCCAGTTCTTTCGCGGAACGCAGGCCCGGGGTCCGGTGTCGGTTGGCCATGCTGCGGCGGGCCGGTGAGGGTGTAGTGGAAGGTGTTGAGGCGAAGGGGAGTGTGCGCACTGCTGTTGATCGGGCACGCTGGGGCCATGCCCATCAGCCTGCCCCGCGTGCGGTGTCCGTTCTGTGACGGCGTGTACGCGGCACACCCGACCGCCGCGCTCGGAGTCGGCGCACTCCATGACCACAAACGGGTTCCGCGTGCGCTGGTGTTGTGCCCCGGCAGCATGGCTCGCGTTCGACTCGGCGGCCCGTACCAGCAGCCACTGCCCGACGCCGAGGAGCCGAGGGACGGCGTCCTGATGACCTTGGAGCAGCCGCAGCTGTTCTGACCCCGCCTCGTCGGCTTTGCCATCGCCGTCAACTCTCTCCGCAGGAAACCGCAGCCCCTGAACATCACAGGCTCCCGCTCTGGTTGTGAAGTCGCTGGTTGGCGCGGGCCTCGTATGCGCCGACCGAGTCGGCGTAGGAGTGGCGGTCCTGGTCGGTGGAGTTCCGGTCGATGCGGATGTCGGCGAAGCTCGTCGGCCTGGGCTGCATGCGGGGGTAGCGGGCGGCCAGCTCCTCGATGGACACCTCCTCGCCGTTGAGGCGGGCGGCGGTGGCGGTCCGGCCGGTCGCGGCCAGATAGCCCCCGGCGCTGCGCACCGCCTGGCTGACGATCGGGATGTCGGAGAACTCGAAGAGCCGCAGTCCGCCCTTGGTGGTGTTCTCGGTGACGGCCAGGGCGAGGGCCATCAGGACGGCGTCGGTGCGTTCACCGTCGCGGACGCCGGGGGCGGGTGGGGTGTAGGCGTGCAGAAGATCGGCGAGAGCGGCCGCCTGGGCGCCCCGGCCCAGGGCGAGTCGCCCGTCGGTCAGGGCGCTCGCGCACGGCCCGATCACATCGCGCCGCTCGATCACCCGGACACCGTGCGGGCGGCGGGTTGCGCCCCCTGACTCCGGGAGCGCGACGAGTTTGACGGAGGCGACCTCGCGCAGGTCGGCCGCGAGATTACGGGCGGCGGGGGTGTCGATGTGGCTGATGTCGAGGACCACCCGCACCGGAGCGGGCTCGTACTGGCCGCACACGGCGGCCAGGTGGTCGGCAAGAGCCCGCAGCGGCGTACCGGCATTCGTCTGCTCGGAGTGGGCGCGCACCATCGACCCGGCGGAGGTGGAGAGGATCACGGCGATGCCGGTGGGGGCCATCGCCCCGCCTACCGACACACCCACCACAGGCCGCTCAAACTTCGTCTTCTTGCCCATACCTGCCTGTATCGGCATCCCGGCCCAGCGAGTTGACCCGTTCGGAGGAGTTCTGCCCCGCCACGGCCAGCCAGTCCCCCGTCCAGACCGCGAGCGCCGCTGACGCGGCCAGGTCGCCGAGGTGAGAGGTCTGGGTGTGGGCGAGGAGCTGTTCCCGCAGCACGGCCCCCTCGCCGAGACCGGGCAGGACGTGGAAGGCCTGCTGCTCCAGGGCGAGCGCGAGCGCGTTCAGGAGGTAGGCGCGCGGCACGTTGGGGTCGGGCCACACCCCGCCGACGCGCTGCCCACTGGTCCAGGTCACCCCCAGGACGGTCGCCGGGGCCGCCTGGTCCCGCAGCGATTCCACGACAGGACGCCCCAGCCCTGTGCGGTCGGCGGCCACCACCACCGGCTGTCCGGCGGCCCTGTACTGGCGGGCGATGTCCGCGACATGAGCAGTGAGCCGGTCGTACCGGGTCCCGAGCGGCACCTGTTCCAAATGGGTGACCGTCCACACCGGCAGGCACACGGGCCGCGGCAGGTGACGGCCGTCACCTGGCCGGCGACGTGATGGCTTCCTGGCCCCAGTGGGCACCATGACGGTGATCGCGGCCACGTCTCGGGCCTGCCCGATATCCACGCCCACTACCGCCACCTACGCCACCTCCTGCTGTCCGAGTCTGACGGCGAGCGGTGTGATCACCGGCATGTCCTCAAGCCCCGTCTCCCGCAGCGCGGCGTCCACGGCCGCAGCGTCGAACACCGACGTGCCCGCCGCACCCCACCGGCACTCCATCTCCGTCGCGAACACCTGCGCGGGCATCGACGCCCGCAGCTCGGCGATCTCCTCGGGCTGTGCCGCGAAACGCGGACTGGCCTGCCACGGCACCTCCAAGCGCGTCCAGGACGCCTGACGCGTCCAGATCCGGTGCGCCCACGTGCCGCGCTGCCCCGCCGAGGTGATCGCCACCAAATCTCCGCCCGACGCGATCAGCGTCGGCCGCAACGCCAGATAGGTGGCCTCCTGGACGAACGCCGCCTCCTCCACGATCACCATCGACACCGCCGACCAGCCACGCGCCGACACCGGCGTCCCCGGCAGCGCCACGCACCGCGACCCCAGCCGTTCCAGGGACAGCATCGTCGCCGAGTCCTGCTCCAGGGCGACGCCCAGGAGCCTCAGGTAGCCGCGCACCTTCAGCAGGAGTTCGGCGGCGGTGCGCTGCGAGGGGGCGACCAAGAGCACCAGACAGCCACGCCCGTGGGGGCCGGGGTCGGTCAGGAGCCGGTGGGCGACCAGGGCCGCCACCGAGCTGGACTTGCCCAGCTGCCGCCCGGCGACGACCATGCACCGTTTCAAGGTGCCGGGGCCGCCGACCAAAACCCCCGAGCGGCCGCCGCCCGGGCAGCTGCGCAGCATGTCCTTCTGCCAGGGGTCCGGGGCGATCTCGGCCTCCCGCATCACCGTGCACGGATCGGCCCACAGGCGGGCCATCCGCCGCCACCGCGTCGCAGGACTCACCGCGCATCCCCGCGCCGGCCCGGGTGCTCCCCGTCACCTTCCGCGTCATCGTCGGCGTCGAAGCGTTCGGCCAGTGCCCCGGCCCCGCCCGCCATTCCGGCGAGCATCGCCTCCATCTCCCCCCGGACCTGCTCCCACGACCCGCCCTCCACCGCCCCGGCCAGCAGCCCACCCCCGGCCACCGCCTGCGCGGACGCCTCCGCCTTCGCGTTCACCTGCACCAAAGGCGTCTCCCGCGTCAGCAGCACATGGTTGCGGGTGCCCTCGCTGACCGCCCGTAGATGCTCGCCCACCTCCCACGCCTCCACCGGCAGCTTCGTCAGATGCATCCCCGACCGCTTGGCCAGCGTGTAGTTCAGCCTGGTCAGGAAATCCCGCTCGGCGCGCACCCGCTTCAGCTGGGCGGCGTCCTCGATGCGCTGCTCGTGCCGGTCCCAGTCCGCCGCCCGCTCCTCGAACGACCACGCTTTGCGCTCGTCGTACAGCCGCGACTCCCCGACCTCCCACGGCGTGCCCGTGAGCGCCCGGTGCAGCTCCGGCGTAGAGCGCTTGGCCAGGTCCCGGAAAGCGAGGAACCTGCGGTACGTCGCCGCAGACTCCCCGCGCTGCCGCTCCCACGACGGCCGGTTCGTATCGAGCGGACGCGGCGCCCGTTCACGGGCCTTGTTGTTCCCCACGATCCCTCCACGGCTCCAGTTCGTACCCGGACACAACCCACCCGCAGGGGGTGGCTACGCGGCCGTCGCCGCTGTGTTTCGGGGGGAGGGTCCCGGGGGCGCAGCCCAGGCGGCGACCGGCTTACTGCTGCGGCGCAGCGCCTCCAGCGTCCGGGGCATCGGTTCCCACCAGCCGTAGGTCCCCGCCATCTCTGTGTTCAGCGTGCGGACCGCATCCGTGTACCAGCCGCGCAAGGTGTCCTCGTTCAGGGGCATCCCGGCCGGGCGCGGACCGTGGCGGCCGTTGGGGTGCTGTCCGCCGCCGTGGACGGTTACCAGGAGGGCATTCATCCCGCCCTCAAGGTTCGCGACGATGTCGCGGCGGAGCTCCAGCCATCTACGGACGGCGTGCTGGGTGTTGGCTCCGAGAGGGATGGTTTCGACCAGCTGCGCGCCTCCCTGGGCTCGCCGCATGATGGTCAGTGTCGATAGGTCCATGGCGAGTGACTGGGTCGTGAGGTTCGCGAGTTCGCCGGTCCGGGCTCCGGTGTCCATGACGATGCCGACGACGGCTGCCAGGCGGACCATGACCCGCCACCGCGTCGAGCCTCGAGGAAGTGTCTCTGGGTAGGCCGTGACGAAGCGCCATAGGCTCTCGCGCTGCCGGGTGTTTGCGGGCTGGTGCTGAGCGGGTTGCGGCGGCCCCGGGGGTAGGGAGAGATTCACCCCGGCCGCCTTCGCGATCCGCCGTAGGACGGTACGGCGCTTGAGGGCGGAGTGGGCGGAGGGTTTGCCGCTCTTGCGGGGCCTTGCCCGCACGTCGTCGCGCTCGGCGGCCTCCAGGAATCGGCGGGTGTTGTGGGGGTTGAACAGGTCGGTGACGGCCCGGCAGCAGTTCTTGTCGAGGCGGTCGTCACGGACTGCTCGCCGGAGCTCCCCTCGTACCCAGCGCACATGGTGGTTGGGTACCCCGGAGAGCACACGGTCGATCGCGATATCCAGGTCCTGGAGCGCACGGCACCGGTCAAGGTCCATGATCGTGAGATTAGACCCGGCGTAAGTAAGCCGAGCGTGGGTAAGCCGGATCCTGCCGACCTGTGGTCTGCATCGCGCCAGCCCCGTGGGCCACCCCGGGGGGACGGTGGCCCCGCTCTCTGGTGGGCTTCCGATGGCAGGTGCCCGGCTGTCGCATGATCAGGCTGGCAGGTTGAGGAGCGCTCCTACAGGTAGCGTCTGGCCCCCGACGCGGACCGTGCCGCGCTCCACGGACAGCAGGTCGGCCGAGACGTGCCCCTCCGCTGCGAGGAACCACGCCAGTGCCTCAGCACGGACGTAGGCGAGGGCGGAGACGATCGCGGCGCCTTCGGCAGCGAGGAATTCCGGGAGCCCTCGCAGGTCCGTGTCCCCGTCCTCCAGCCCGCCCGCGAGGGTGTGGAGGGCGGCCGTCCAAGTTCCGATGTTCTCTTCCTGATCAAGGATCGTGCGGAGAGACGCGGCCCGCTGTTCGGCGGGTCCGGGAACAGGGTCGCCGTCGATGGCCGCGCATTCCTCGGCGATGTCGGCGTTGCCGAAGCTGTGCCGGTCGAAGGCGGCCAGTTCGTTGGCCAAGCCACTGGTGGCGGCTAGGTAGGCAGCGACGTTTTCGAGGTAGGCAGGCGGGGTGACGTCGAGAAGTGCTTGGTGCTCGGGGTCGTGGAAGATCTCGATCGGGAGTCTGGTCATACAGCGATGGTCAGCGGACATCCGCGGCAGGCGACTCACATCACCTCGCCGGCACAGGTGGCGCAAGCCCTCCATCACTCCAACGAGCGACCTGAGGTGCCCCCGGACCGGCACCCGCATACGGCGGGCCGTCGCACCGGCCCGGAGGCTAGCTGATCGTACGGGCCCGGCCTCGCATGGCGGTCAGCGACGTCCCCTGCCCGGCCCTGGTCAATGAGCCGAGATGCTGCCGTCACCGCACCGGGTGAACCGTTCCGCCGCTCCGGCGGGCGCCGAACCGCGCAGGTCGTGGCCTGGGCTTACCGGCTCGGTGACAATGCGGCCGACAGCTGACGGGAAAGCAGGTCCTGAGCCGCCCGATGATCTGATCGCAGGCTCCGACTTCCCCAGGTGAGGCGCCCATTGCCCGGCTTCCGATCATGAACTGGGGCGCTGTAGACATGCGGCGGGCTCACACAATGGCCCCCGGAAAGCGGTTCAGCACCCGGCACGAGATGGCCCTCTCGTGCCGCTGATCCAACATCCGGGGGCGGTGAAGCCCAGACCTAACAGCGGGGCCTCGAGGGGCCCCACACCACGACAGGAGAGAGGGCCTATGGGCACTCTAACCACGATGACGCCTGCCTTGCAGCTGCCATCCCTCCCCCACCAGTCTCGCGGGGGATGCCGCCCCTCACGGTTGACTCAGGACAAGCCCGCTTCGGCCACCTCAAGTCGATCGGCGGCTGAAAACCACTCCGCCTCCACACCCCACACCTACGGTTCCACCCTGACTGAAGATCGACTCGGGGTGGGAGCGGCATGGCGCAGGTGTGGGTGGATGACCGGTGGCACCGGAAGCGAAAGCGGGGCGAAGCCGTGACTGCCTGTGTCACCTGCGGAGATCTTCCCGACGATCGGGATGTTCCGTCCAGCAAGCACCACGTCGGCGCGAACCGGTACCGCTTGCGGGGGTACCACCCCGTCACGCAGAGGCGTATCGACGAGCCCGCCGGACTGGATCTGGAGGCCGCCAACCGGGCCCTCGCGAAGATCGTTCTTGAGCTGGAGAACGGGAAGCACGGGACACCGAGGCGGAAGGTGAGGTTCGGCACCTACGCCGGCGAGTGGCTGGAGATGAAGCGCAGCCTTGATCCCGCGACGTGGTCGGCCAGGGAGCGCCACCTGCGCCTCCACATCGTGCCGGAGTTGGGCCAGCACCTGCTGGACAGTCTCGACCTGGCGGCGCTGGAACGCTGGACAGCCGAACTGCCCGGCGCGGCCTCCTCCCGGCGGAACGTGTTGATCACCGCCAAGATGCTGCTGCGGAGCGCAATCCTTCAGGGGCTCGCTCCCCAGCTGAACGCCGCTGCGCTGGGCCAGCTCAAGGCGCCGAAGGCGAACAAGGCCAAGATCATCCCTTGGCTGGAAGCCAAGGCCACCGGCGTGATCTCCAACCTTCCGAGCCAGTACCAGGCTCTGGGGAGTACGGGGGCCTGGGCTGGGCTTCGCCAGGGCGAAGGATTCGCGCTGAGCCCCGACGACGTAGATCACGCGCGATCTGTGGTCCACGTCCGCTGGCAGGTCCAGCTGCTGGAGCGGCGTGAGGAAGGGCTTCCAGGGGTGTTGATCTTCAAGCCCCTGAAGGACAAGGAGGACCGCGAGGTCCCGCTCACGGAACACTTGAGCGCGGCCTTGGGTAGGCATGCTCGGGAGCATGGGGTGGCCAGGGTCACCCTGCCGTTCTACGAGGGCCAGGGCGAGCGGGACGTGAGCCGGTGGCCCAAGAAGACCCGCACGCTCTACTTCACCGACCCCAAGGGTGGCGCACTTCACAGGAACACGTTCAACCGCTCGGTCTGGGATCCAGCCCTGGAGCGGGCCGGGATCATCGACCCACGGCCCCGAGGTGATCGCAATCACTCGAAAGAGCGGACGGACGGGTTCCACGCTCTGCGGCATTTCTTCGCCAGGTGGTGCCTCGAGAACGGCGTCCCGATCGAAGCCCTGTCGCTTTACATGGGCCACGCGACCCCGGGTTACACCCTGAGCACCTACGGCCATCTGCGGCCGGGACAGATGTTCCGCGACCTGGCTGTGCTGAACGCCGCATTCACCAGGCCGCCACTCTGAGTGTGGACAAGGTGACGGTCAGGGTGTAATGGTTTCGACCTGACCTGCGACAACGCCGCCCCGGGCCGAAGCTTCCGGGGCGGCGTGCACGTCTGAACTGAGAGGGGGAGTGACCGATGAATGTGGGCCTTATGTGGGCCGACCTGGGCCGATTCAGCAATCAGCCCAGGTCACTCCGCCCTCGGTTCAGTTCTTCTGGATCTGGTCGAAGCTCAGCTCGACCGGGGTCTCGCGGCCGAAGATCTCGACGAGGCCCTTGACCTTCTTCGAGTCCGGGTTGATCTCGTTGATCGTCGCCTGGAGCGTCGCGAACGGGCCGTCGGTGACGGTGACCGAGTCGCCGACCTCGAAGTCCAGGACCTCGATGGTGCGCTTGACGGCGGGCGCCGGCAGGCCGGCCTCCTCGGCAGCCTGCTTGGCGGCCTTCTCCTGCGCCTCCGGGGCGAGCATCTTGACGATCTCGTCCAGGGTCAGCGGGTAGGGGTCGTACGCGTTGCCGACGAAGCCGGTGACACCGGGGGTGTTGCGGACGACGCCCCAGGACTCGTTCGTCAGGTCCATGCGGACGAGCACGTAGCCGGGCAGCTTGTTCTGCCGGACGTTCTTGCGCTCGCCGTTCTTGATCTGGACGATCTCTTCCTCGGGCACCTCGGCCTGGTAGATGAACTCCTCGACGTTCAGCGAGACGGCGCGCTGCTCCAGGTTCGCCTTCACGCGCTTCTCGTAGCCCGCGTAGGTGTGGATCACGTACCACTCGCCCGGGAGCAGGCGCAGCTCGTCGCGCAGCGCCTGGATCGGGTCGACGGGCTCGGCGGGAGCGGCCTCCTCGGCCTCCTCCGCGTCCTCGGCGGCCGCCTCGACGTCGCCCTCGTCCTCGGCGTCCTCGTCGGCTTCCTCGGCCTCGGCGTCGTCGTCGGAGTCGGTCTCGTCTCCGGAGTCCTCGACGTGCAGCGCGGCGTCCTCGGCGGCGACGCCGGCCTCGGCGTCGGCGAGCTCGGCCTCGTCCGGGTCCACAGCGTCTGCCGCCTCGACGATGTCGAGCTCGTCCTCGACGGACTCGACGGAGTCGTGGCTCGCGTTCAGGTTCGGGTCAGACACGGTGGCTGCTTCTTCCTGGATACAAAAAGGTGGTGGAACATGCGAAAAGGGGCGGCACCCATCAGGCGCCGCCCTCCGCGGGGATCAGCCGAAGACGAACTTGATGGCTTCCTGGAACCCATAGTCAATCACGGTCACCAGACCGATCATGATGACGACGAAGACAATCACCACGGTGGTGTACGTCGTGAGCTGGTTGCGGGTGGGCCAGACGACCTTGCGGAGTTCCGCGACGATCTGGCGGTAGAACAGCGCGAGGCGGCCCAGGGGGCCCTTCTTCCCGCGCTTGCCGCCCTTGCGGGCCTTCTTCTCGCGCGTGTCGCTGTCGGCGTCAGGCATGTCGATGGAGCCCAGGGCGTCCGTCACGTCTCTCACCTGAATCCGGGTCGTGGCCGTAGCCGCGCCCGGTTGCGCCGCACGGCGTTGCATCGAAATACGTACCTGCGCACACACATCCGAAGGAGTGTGGAGCAGGGCCGGAGGGACTCGAACCCCCAACCGCTGGTTTTGGAGACCAGTGCTCTACCAATTGAGCTACGACCCTTTGTGCTCCCAACCTACCGCATCCGAGCGAGTGCACGGAGTGCTCGCGCCCCGGGGCGTTCGGTGAGGACCAACGACAGCAGAGCATACGTGGTCCTGGCCCTGACGTCGAACGGAGAAGATCCGGACCTGCTCCGTCCGGTGACTGAAACGGTGTGCGGGGCTTCCGGAGCGTCTGGGACGATTGGCCGCATGACCTCTGCAACGCCTTCCTCCGAGCGCCGGGTGTCCGCCCGTATCGGCGCCATTTCCGAGTCCGCGACCCTCGCCGTGGACGCCAAGGCCAAGGCCCTCAAGGCCGCCGGGCGCCCGGTGATCGGCTTCGGCGCGGGCGAGCCCGACTTCCCGACCCCGGACTACATCGTCGAGGCGGCGGTCGCGGCCTGCCGCGACCCGAAGTTCCACCGCTACACGCCGGCGGGCGGCCTGCCCGAGCTCAAGAAGGCCATCGCCGCCAAGACGCTGCGCGACTCCGGCTACGAGGTGGACGCGTCCCAGGTCCTGGTGACCAACGGCGGCAAGCAGGCCATCTACGAGGCCTTCGCGGCGATCCTCGACCCGGGCGACGAGGTCATCGTCCCGGCCCCGTACTGGACCACCTACCCCGAGTCGATCCGCCTCGCCGGCGGCGTCCCGGTCGAGGTCGTCGCCGACGAGACCACCGGCTACCGGGTCTCCGTCGAGCAGCTGGAGGCGGCGCGCACCGAGCGCACCAAGGTCGTCCTGTTCGTCTCCCCGTCCAACCCGACGGGCGCGGTGTACAGCGAGGCCGACGCGAAGGCGATCGGCGAGTGGGCCGCCGAGCACGGCCTGTGGGTGCTGACCGACGAGATCTACGAGCACCTGGTCTACGGCGACGCGACGTTCACCTCGCTGCCCGTGCTCGTCCCGGCGCTGCGCGACAAGTGCATCATCGTCAACGGCGTCGCCAAGACGTACGCGATGACGGGCTGGCGCGTGGGCTGGGTCATCGCCCCCCAGGACGTCATCAAGGCCGCGACCAACCTGCAGTCGCACGCCACGTCCAACGTCTCCAACGTGGCCCAGGTCGCCGCGCTGGCCGCCGTCTCCGGCGACCTGGAGGCCGTGGCCGAGATGCGCAAGGCCTTCGACCGCCGCCGCCAGACGATGGTCAAGATGCTCAACGAGATCGACGGCGTCCTCTGCCCGACCCCGGAGGGCGCGTTCTACGCGTACCCGTCGGTCAAGGAGCTGCTCGGCAAGGAGATCCGCGGCAAGCGCCCGCAGACCTCGGTCGAGCTGGCCGCGCTGATCCTGGACGAGGCCGAGGTCGCGGTCGTTCCGGGCGAGGCCTTCGGCACCCCCGGCTACCTGCGCCTGTCCTACGCCCTGGGCGACGAGGACCTGGTCGAGGGCGTGACCCGGATCCAGAACCTCCTGGCCGAGGCCAAGGCCTAGTAAAAACCCGCGGAGCGGCGCCGTCCCACCGGGGGCGGCGCCGCTCCGGCGTTTCCGGGCCCGGCGGGGCCCCGGCGCCCGTCGGATTCACGTTCGGGCAATGTCCCGTTCAGGTAATCCGCTGCCAATCGGGTGACCGATGCGGCAGGATCACCAGATGGAGCACGTACGCGATCTCACGCTTCTGCCGAAGGCCCACCTGCACCTGCACTTCACCGGCTCGATGCGCCCGTCGACCCTGCTGGAGCTGGCCGACAAGTACGGCGTCCGCCTGCCCGACGCCCTGACCGCCGGGGAGCCGCCCAAGCTCCGGGCCACCGACGAACGCGGCTGGTTCCGCTTCCAGCGGCTCTACGACGCCGCCCGCTCCTGTCTGCGCGAGCCCGAGGACATCCGGCGCCTGGTCCGCGAGGCCGCAGAGGAGGACGTGCGGGACGGCAGCGGCTGGCTGGAGATCCAGGTGGACCCCACCTCCTACGCCCCGCTGCTGGGCGGCATGATCCCGGCCGTCGAGATCATCCTCGACGCCGTCGACGCGGCCTCCCGCGAGACCGGCCTGGGCATGCGGGTACTGATCGCCGCCAACCGCATGAAGCACCCCCTGGACGCCCGCACCCTCGCGCGGCTGGCCGTCCGTTACGCCGACCGGGGGATCGTCGGCTTCGGTCTCTCCAACGACGAGCGCCGGGGCATGGCCCGCGACTTCGACCGGGCCTTCGCCATCGCCCGTGAGGGCGGCCTGCTCGCGGCCCCGCACGGCGGGGAGCTGACCGGGCCCGCCTCGGTCCGGGACTGCCTGGACGACCTGCACGCCTCCCGCATCGGCCACGGGGTACGGGCCGCCGAGGATCCGCGGCTGCTGCAGCGGCTCGCGGACCGGCAGATCACCTGCGAGGTGTGCCCGGCCTCGAACGTCGCGCTCGGGGTCTACGAGCGGCCCGAGGACGTCCCGCTGCGCACCCTCTTCGAGGCCGGGGTGCCGATGGCGCTGGGCGCGGACGACCCGCTGCTGTTCGGGTCGCGGCTGGCGGCCCAGTACGAGATCGCCCGCCGCCACCACGCCTTCACGGACGCGGAGCTGGCCGAGCTGGCGCGCCAGTCGGTGCGGGGTTCGGCGGCGCCGGAGGAGGTCAAGGCGAAGCTGCTGGACGGGATCGGGCACTGGCTCACCGGGTGAGCCGCAGGTCCCCTTCGTGGCAGTCGGCCCGTACCCGGTGGCCGTCGGCGAAGCCGATCTCCAGGTGGGTGCGGCCCTGCTCGGGCAGGGCGAACTCGGCGACCGATTCGACGGTCTGGCCGAGGTGGCGCAGGAACGGGTGGTCGCCGAGGTCCTCGCCGACCTCGATCCGGCCCCACTCCCCCAGGTCGTAGGGCTCGTGGGGCGGGGCCGACTCGACGATGAGGCACTGGTCGGACCCGGTGGTGATCCGGGTGGACTCGCCGGTGCTGTCGATCAGCCAGACGTCGAGCGGGGCCTCGGAGCGTTCGCCCTCGCAGATGTGCCAGGAGGCGACGACCCGGCTGATCTGGCGTCCCACGAGGCGCGTGGGGTCCGTACCGGCCCCGTGCAGGGGGCAGTTCATCTCAGAGGCGGACGCCGACCGTCACCGGCTCGTTGACGAGGGTGACGCCGAAGGCCGCGTGGACCCCGGAGACGACCTCGCGGGCCAGGGCCAGCAGGTCCTCGGTGGTGGCCCCGCCGCGGTTGGTGAGGGCGAGGGTGTGCTTGGTGGAGATGCGGGCGGGTCCGGTGCCGTAGCCCTTGGTGAAGCCTGCCTTGTCGATCAGCCAGGCCGCGCTGGTCTTCGTACGGCCTTCGCCGGCCGGGTAGGCGGGCGGGGCGGTGTCGGCGCCGAGGCGTTCCTGGACGCGGGCGAGGAAGGCGGCGTAGGCCTCGTCGGTGAGGATCGGGTTGTGGAAGAAGGAGCCGGCGGACCAGGTGTCGTGGTCGGCGGGGTCGAGGACCATGCCCTTGCCGGCGCGCAGCCGCAGGACGGTCTCGCGGGCGGTTGCGGCGGGGACGCGGTCGCCGGCCTCGACGCCGAGGGCGCGGGCCGTCTCGGGGTACTTGATCGGGGCGGAGAGGCCGCCGGCGTCCTCCAGGGCGAAGCGCACGCGCAGGACGACGTAGCGGTCGGGCCGGTCCTTGAAGAGGCTGTTGCGGTAGCGGAAGGCGCATTCGGCGGCGGTCAGGGTGACCGTCTCGCCGGTGGTGCGGTCGTAGGCGACGACCTCGGTGATGGTGTCGCCGACCTCCTGGCCGTACGCCCCGACGTTCTGGATCGGGGTGGCGCCGGCGGAGCCGGGGATGCCGGCGAGGCACTCGATGCCCGCGAGGCCGGCCTCGACGGTACGGGCGACGGCGTCGCTCCAGTTCTCGCCGGCGGCGAGTTCCAGGGTGGTGCCGTCGAGGGTGAAGCCGGTGGTGGCGATGCGCAGGGCGGTGCCGTCGAAGCCCTCGTCGCCGATGACGAGGTTGCTGCCGCCGCCGATGATCAGGAGCGGGGTGCCGCTCGCGTCCGCGGCGCGGACGGTTTCGACCACTTCGGCGTCGGTGGTCGCGGTGACCAGCCGGGCCGCGGGGCCGCCGAGGCGGAAGGTGGTCAGCGGGGCGAGGGGGGCGTCGTGGAGTTCCTGCACGGGGACAAGAGTACGGTCCGTCCCCCTCGCTTCCCGGCGGGGCACTCAGTGGCCCCGCTTCTGCTCGTCCAGTCGCCGCTCGGCCTCCGCCCAGGTGAGGGGGAGCTCGCGGGCGGGGACGGTCCAGTAGGCGAAGGCGGACTCGCGCATGTACGCGGCGGCGGCGCGGGAGCTGGAGCGGTGGGGCTCGCTGCGGGCGAAGCGGTACAGGGCCTCGCGGTCCTCCCAGGCGGAGAGGGTGAGGAAGGTCCGGCGCGGGACGCGGGCGCGGAGGGCGACGCCGTGGGCGCCGGGGGCCTTGCGGATCTGGGCGATGATCCCGGGAGCCTTGAGGAAGAACCTGAGGGCGCCGGTGAGGGTGCCGGTCTCGAAGCGGGAGGCCATGACGTAGACCTCGGCGTCGGGGGAGGCCTGGGTGGGCGTGGACCAGGGGATGTCGGGCATGGCGGGGTCTCCTTCTCGTGGGCCGGGTCAGGCGGCGTGGGCGGGGACGGGCTCCGGGGCGGCCGCGGGGGCGGGGGCGGGCCCCGTCCGGCGCGGGACGAGCAGGGCCAGGGCGGCGGCCACGGCGACGGCGGCGGCGCCGATCCACAGGGCGGGGACGGTGCCGTCGGTGAAGGTCTGCGGGGTCCGGTAGCCGCCGTGGGCGGAGAAGACGGAGGCGAGGACGGCCACTCCGAGGGCGCCGCCGACCTCGCGGAGGGCGTTGTTGGTGCCGGAGGCCCTGCCCTGGTCGCCGGGGGCGACGGTGGACATGAGGACGTGGCTCGCCGGGGCGAAGTACAGGGACATGCCGATCCCGCTGAGGACGAGGGCCGGGAGCTGGGCGGCGTAGGTGACGCCGGGGCTCAGGACGAGGGCGAACCAGGCCAGGCCGAGCGCCTGGAGGGCCAGTCCGGCGACGACCACCGGGCGGCCGCCGATCCGGTCGGAGAGGATCCCGGCGAGGGGGGCGACGACGATCCCCATGCCGGTCCAGGGCAGCATGCGCAGGCCGGCCTCGGTGGGCGAGTAGCCGGCGACGCCCTGGAGGAACTGGCTGAGCAGGAAGATCGACCCGAACATGCCCAGGTACATCAGCAGGCTGGCGACGTTGATCCCGAAGAAGCCGCGGTTGCGGAAGAGCCGCATGGGGAGCACGGGGTTGGCGTTGCGGAAGCCGTGGTGGACGAAGCCGGCGACGAGGGCGGCGCCGGCGAGCAGGCCGGTGAGGACGGGGGCGCTGGTCCAGCCGTGGGCGTTGGCGTTGACCAGGCCGTAGACGATGCCGAAGAGGCCGCCGCTGATGAGGAGGGTGCCGGGGAGGTCGAGGCGGGCGTCCGGGGCGGTGGACTCGGCCAGGCGCAGGCGGGCGAGCGGCAGGAGGGCGAGGCCGATGGGCACGTTCAGCCAGAAGATCCACTGCCAGGAGATGTGCTCGGTGAGGCTGCCGCCGATGAGGGGGCCGCTGGCGACGGCCAGGCCGGTGACGGCTCCGTAGATGCCGAGGGCCATGCCGCGGCGGGCGGCCGGGACGGCGGCGGTGAGGAGGGTGAGGCTGAGCGGCATCATGACGGCGGCTCCGGCACCCTGGACGGCGCGGGCGGCGATGAGCCGCTCTATGTCGGGCGAGAGGGCGGCCGCCGCGGAGGCGGCGGTGAAGAGGGCGAGGCCGGCGGTGAAGAGCCGGCGGCGGCCGAAGCGGTCGCCGAGCGCGGAGCCGAACATCAGCAGGACGGCGAAGGTGAGGGTGTAGGCGTTCACCGTCCATTCCAGGTCCTCCAGCCTGCCGCCGAGGTCGGCTCGGACGGCGGGGAGGGCGGTGGTGACGACGAGGTTGTCGAGGGCGGCCATGAAGCCGGCGGCGCCGGTGAGGACGAGGGCCCAGACCGCGGACCGTCCGAGTTTCTGCTGGGTCATGCTTCCCCCTGGAAGAGTTTTGTTAGTTATTGCTGACTAACTTTCGAGGGCAGACGGGTACGGGGCCGCGTTCGGCCCCGCTCCTCACACCGCGCGCTCGCCCGCCGGGCGGCGCACCGAGCCGGCCGCCTTGTCGACGGCACCCGGGAAGCCGTCCCAGATCCGGTGGCCGGACGGGAACCCCATGGCGGACAGGGTGTTGATGAGCATTCCCTGCGCCATGAAGGCCGTGGTCTGGTGGACGTCCCCGAGCGGGATCCCGACGGTGTCCCACAGCTCCAGCCAGCCGGCCCGCACGAGCTCGCCGAGTTCGTGGTCGCCGGCGGCCTCGGCCGCGGCGACGGCGACGTACATCTGGAGCTGCATCTGGAGCATCGCCGGCTCTTCGGCGATCAGCCGGATGTACGCCTCGCCCATGGCGGCGCGGGCCTCCTCGCCCTGCAGCCCGTCGGCGGCCTCGGCGAAGACCCTGCGGGTGTTCTCCAGGCAGCGGCCGGCGGCGGCCAGGAAGATGGCCTTCTTGCCCGGGAAGAGGCGGAAAAGGTACGGCTGCGAGACCCCGACCCGTTGGGCGATCGCCTCGGTGGAGGTCCCGTGGTAGCCGCCGCGCGCGAACTCGTGGATCGCGGCGCGGATGACGCTCTCGCGCCGCTCGTCCGCACTCATCCTTGCCATGGACAGTAAGTTAGTACTCAATCACTAACTAAGTCAAGGAGGCGGCCGCGCGGGGGCGTGGGGCTGGGGAAGGGGTCGCGGGGGGCGCGGGGGTCTCCCCCCGCGCCTCGGCCCGTCGGTCGGGCGGCGGCCGGTCAGGCCAGCCGGACCACCGCGCGGGACATGCCCAGGACCTTCTGACCGGCGCTCATGGCCGTCAGGTCGACCCGTACGCGGTTGTCGTCCAGCTTCTGGGCGACCTTGGCGGTGACCTCGATCAGGGCGCCCTGGTCGTCGTTGGGGACCACGACCGGCTTGGTGAAGCGGACGCCGTACTCGACGACCGCGCCCGGGTCGCCGACCCAGTCGGTCACGACGCGGATCGCCTCGGCCATCGTGAACATGCCGTGCGCGATGACGTCCGGCAGCCCGACCTCCTTGGCGAACCTCTCGTTCCAGTGGATCGGGTTGAAGTCACCCGAGGCGCCGGCGTAGCGGACGAGCGTGGCGCGGGTCACGGGGAAGGACGCGGCCGGGAGCTCGGTGCCGACCTCGACGTCGGCGTACTGGATCTGCGCGGTCATCTCAGGCCTCCTCGGGGGCGCGGGACACGAGCTTGGTCCACGCGGTGACGACGTGTTCGCCGGACTCGTCGTGGACCTCGCCGCGGATGTCGATGATGTCGTTGCCGGCGAGGGACTTCACGGCCTCGATGGTGGAGGTGACGGTGAGCCGGTCGCCCGCGCGCACGGGGCGCACGTACGCGAACTTCTGGTCGCCGTGCACGACGCGGCTGTAGTCCAGGCCCAGCTGCGGATCCTCGACGACCTGGCCGGCCGCCGCGAAGGTGATGGCGAACACGAAGGTCGGCGGGGCGATCACGTCCTGGTGACCGAGCGCCTTGGCGGCTTCGGGGTCGGTGTAGACCGGATTGGCGTCGCCCACCGCGACCGCGAATTCACGGATCTTCTCCCGGCCGACCTCGTACGGCTCGGTGGGCGGGTAGGTCCGCCCCACGAAGGTCTGGTCGAGTGCCATGGCTCACTACCTCCTGTTGAAGGGGCTCCGGATCAGGGAACCGGTGCGGAAACGACACGAGGCCGCCCCCCTGGAAGGGGACGACCTCGTGAAGGTGCCTATGCGGAGACTTCGCCAGTGATCAGCGGGTCTCGCGGTGCGCGGTGTGCGAGTTGCAGCGCGGGCAGTGCTTCTTCATCTCCATGCGGTCCGGGTTGTTACGCCGGTTCTTCTTGGTGATGTAGTTCCGCTCCTTGCACTCCACGCAGGCCAGCGTGATCTTCGGGCGGACGTCGGTGGCAGCCACGTGAGTGCTCCTTGACGGACTATGGGACGGATGAACGCATAAAAGAGTAGCCGATCGGGAGACCGACCCCGCAATCGGCTACTGGGTGTTGGTAGCGGCGACCGGACTTGAACCGGTGACACAGCGATTATGAGCCGCTTGCTCTACCGACTGAGCTACGCCGCTTTGATGAGATCCGTTCCCCGCCCGAGGGCGGGGAACCTCTCTCACCAGAGCCCCAATGCGGAATCGAACCGCAGACCTTCTCCTTACCATGGAGACGCTCTACCGACTGAGCTATTGGGGCGAGCGAGGAAGACATTACACGGTTGCGCGCCGATCGCCCAAATCCTTTGGGGGGCCTGGGCTCGGACGAGGTCCGCACGCGTTTCCCGATCGGCCTCCGGCGCCTCTCGGGCCATTTTCCGCCTCTTTTGTGGCCGGCGTCACAGCGGTGGGGGCAGCGGGGCGTGCGGGCACCACACCGGTACGACTATTGCGCTCTTCCGCGAACCGGGCAGCCCCGCGCCCTAGGCTCTGAGCACGCTGCGTGATCTTGGGCCGCGGGCTGCGGCCACGGCACAGGAACCGCCCGAGCCACCGCAGGAGCGCGATGTCCGACAGCCAGCCGCAGCAGCCCTCCCCCTCCCCCCGCAACCCGGCGGGAGGCCCGCCCGGCGGCTCCGCCGGGGGGCCTGGCGGGACCTCCTCCGGAGGGCCGGGCGCCGGTCCGCCCAAGGGGTCCGCGGGCGGCCCCTCCCGGAGCCCGGGTGGTCCGGGCCGGGGCTCCGCCGGCGGGCCGGGCCGCACCCCGCCCGACGGCCCGGGGCGCCCCCCGGCCCGTACTCCCGGCGGTGGCGCCGCCCCCGAGACGGGGCCTCCGACGGGACTCCTGCTGACCGGTGCCCGGCTCACCGACGGGCGCACCGTCGACGTCCGGCTCGGCGGCGGCCGCATCCAGGCCGTCGGTACCGCGGGCAGCCTCCCGGCGCCCGCCCTGGCCCGGGTCGACCTGCGCGGCTACCTGCTCCTGCCCGCCCCGGCCGAACCGCACGCACACGGGGACACCGCCCTGACCGCCGACGGCGAGGGGCCCGTCTCGTACGCCCGCGACGAGGTGCAGCGCCGGGCCACCGAGGCGGCTCTGCTCCAGCTCGGGCACGGCGCCACGGCCGTGCGCTCGCACGTCCGGATCGGCGACGTACACGGTCTGGGGCCGATGGAGGCCGCCCTCCAGGCCCGCCGCTCCCTGCGGGGGCTCACCGACCTGACGACGGTGGCGGTCCCCCGGCTGCTGACCGGGGTGGCCGGGGCCGACGGGCTGGCGATGCTGCGCGACGCCGTCAAGATGGGCGCCTCGGTGATCGGCGGCTGTCCCGACCTGGACCCCGACCCGACGGGCTTCGTCGAGGCGGTCCTGGAGCTGGCCGCCGAGCACGGCTGCCCCGTGGACCTGCACACGGACGGTGACGACCCCGGCCGGCTCGCCCGGCTCGCGGCGATGGCCGGGGGGCTGCGGCCCGGGGTGACCATCGGCCCCTGCGGCGGACTGTCCCGGCTGCCATTGGACGCCGCCGCCCGCGCCGCCGAACAGCTGGCGGCCGCCGGCGTACGGGTCACCTGCCTGCCGCAGGGCGACTGCGCCGCCCTGGAGCGGCGCGGCCTGCGCACCGCCCCCGTCCGGCTACTGCGCGCCGCCGGGGTCCGGGTCGCCGCCGGGAGCGGGGCGCTGCGGGACGCGGGGAACCCGGTCGGGCGGGGCGACCCCCTCGAAGCCGCGTACCTGCTGGCCTCCCAGGGCGGGCTGCGCGCCGCGGAGGCGTACGACGCGGTCAGCGCCGCCGCCCGGGAGGCGATGGCCCTGCCGGAGGTGCGGGTGGAGGCGGGCTTCCCGGCGGAGCTGCTCGCCGTGCGCGGGGAGCGGATCGCGGGGGTGCTGTCGCTGGCCTACAGCAGGATCGTGATCCACCGGGGCCGGGTGGTAGCCCGGACGAGTGCCGTACGGGAGTACTGCGACTCGGCGGTCGCGGTGGCCCTGGACCTGCCCCGGCAGGGCCGTATGGAGCCCGGCCCCTGAGGGTCCGGGCGGCGTTCGCGGGCGGGGGCGCCCGGGTCGTCGTACGGTCGGGACATGCGCATCGTCATCGCGGGTGGACACGGTCGGATCGCGCTGCGGCTGGAGCGCCTGCTCGCCGCGCGCGGGTACGAGGTCGCCGGGATCGTCCGGGACCCCGAGCAGGGTGGCGATCTGCGCGAGGTCGACGCCGAACCGGTGCTGTGCGACCTGGAGTCGGCCTCCGTGGAGCACGTGGCGGGGATCCTGCAGGGTGCGGACGTGGCGGTCTTCGCCGCCGGCGCCGGTCCCGGCAGCGGTCCGGCGCGCAAGGAGACCGTGGACCGGGGCGCGGCGGTGCTGTTCGCCGACGCCGCCGAACGGGCCCGCGTACGGCGCTTCCTGATGGTCTCGTCGATGGGCGCGGACTCCCGGCACGAGGGGGGCGAGGTCTTCGACGCGTACCTGAGGGCCAAGGGCGAGGCCGACGACCACCTGCGGACCCGGCTCGGTCTGGAGTGGACGATCGTGCGGCCCGGCGTGCTGACCGACGACCCCGGTACCGGGCTGGTCCGGCTGGAGGCGCGCACGGGGCCGGGCAGTGTGACGCGCGACGACGTGGCGGCGGTCCTCGCCGAGCTGGTCGAGACCCCGGCGACGGCGGGTCTGACGCTGGAGCTCCTGTCGGGCTCGACACCGGTCCCGGTCGCGGTGAAGGACGTCGCGGGCAACTGAGCCCGTCCCGCCCCGGGTGCCGACGGCCCGTCAGACCGCCCACGGGAGCGCCCGTTCCGCGTGGGTCCGAGTCCGTTTCACGCCCCGTGGACGACCGGCCGCCCGGTTCGGTGCGCGGCGGCGGCCGATAGGGTCACCCGGAATCGGGCCGCAGGGGGCGGCCGTACGGGGGACCGGGACACGGCATGGGCGACGGGAACTGGCGGGTCGGCGCGGCCGAGGGGGGCCGGCTCGCGGCCCGGTGGTGGAAGTGGGTGCTGTCGGCCCCGGCGGAGGAGAGCCCGGTGGCGGACGCGACCGGCGCGTACGCCGGGCGGCGGCAGCCCGGGGACGTGTGGTTCCTGGCGGGGACCCATGGCGGCCGGGTGGTGCGCCGGTGCGGCGTCCCGACGGGGCGTCCGCTGTTCTTCCCAGTGCTGAACACCAGGCGCCCGGCGGTGCCGTTCCTGACGAAGCCGTGGCGGCTGGAGGCGTCACGGGCGTCCGCGGCGCTGAACGGCTCGCCGTTGCCCCTGCGCGAGTTCACCTCGAAGCCCTTCCCCGTGATGGGGATACCGCAGGTGTCCTGGGGGCTGTGGTGCGCCCTCGACCCGCTTCCGCCGGGCCAGTTCGTCCTGGAGATCGACGCGGCCGCCGCGAACGGCTTCCGGGTCGACGCGACCTATCACCTGACGGTCGCCGCTCCCTAGGCGCGGGCTGCCCGCGGCTATGCGAAGAAACCCCCGCCCACTGCGTTTCCGCAGATGAACGGGGGTTCCACTCGCGTGGCGGCGCCAGGATTCGAACCTGGGTAGGCTAAGCCGACGGATTTACAGTCCGCTCCCATTGGCCACTCGGGCACACCGCCATGGGATGCCGCCCGGGTCTCTCCGCCTTTCGGCGTCGTTCCCTGGCAACGACGTAAACGATAC
Organism: Streptomyces sp. NPDC032091; assembly: GCF_055580265.1. Lineage (NCBI taxonomy): Bacteria > Bacillati > Actinomycetota > Actinomycetes > Kitasatosporales > Streptomycetaceae > Streptomyces > Streptomyces sp. NPDC032091. Next base: position 252,202 of record NZ_JBVILR010000009.1, read on the forward strand.
CTGATGTGCGGGGGTGCTTCGCCACCGGATTGATCAGCCCTTCACCCGGGTGCGGTGGCTAGGCTTTGCCGAGCGGGCCGGGGATGTCCGGCCGCGGCCCTCCGGGGCACACCACAGCCGACTTCAAGGAGCCACAGCACATGGCCGACTCCAGTTTCGACATCGTCTCGAAGGTCGAGCGGCAGGAGGTCGACAACGCCCTCAACCAGGCCGCCAAGGAGCTCTCGCAGCGCTACGACTTCAAGGGCACCGGCGCCTCGATCGCCTGGTCCGGCGACAAGATCCTCATGGAGGCGAACTCCGAGGACCGCGTCAAGGCCGTCCTCGACGTGTTCGAGACCAAGCTGGTCAAGCGCGGCATCTCGCTGAAGGCGCTGGACGCCGGCGAGCCGCAGCTGTCCGGCAAGGAGTACAAGATCTTCGCCTCGATCGAGGAGGGCATCTCCCAGGAGAACGCCAAGAAGGTCGCCAAGATGATCCGCGACGAGGGCCCCAAGGGCGTCAAGGCCCAGGTCCAGGGCGAGGAGCTGCGCGTCAGCTCCAAGAGCCGCGATGACCTCCAGGCCGTCCAGGCCCTCCTCAAGGGCAAGGACCTGGACTTCGCCATCCAGTTCGTGAACTACCGCTGACCTGCGCGTACTGCGCCGATCGGACCCCGTGGGGCACAACGGGGGCGGATCGCCGGGGGCTTCCCGGCGGGCGCCCGCGTTGTGCCCTTCGCCGTTGCGGCGCCCGTGGTGTGTGCCCGGCGTGTGCGGCGCACGCCCCGGGCCGGCCCCCCGGTGGCCACTGGGCGGGGCCGGGCGCGCCCCACAGGCTGGGTGGCATCCGTCACCGTGCTCACAAGGGGGTTCCCGCATGCCTGGGGCCGGCAGTTTCCGAGCGGACCTCGGGGCGTCCGTCGTCGTCGCGCTCGTGGCGCTCCCGCTGTGCGTGGGGGTCGCCGTCGCCTCCGGGGTGCCCGCCGAGCTGGGGATCGTCACCGGGGTGGCGGGCGGGCTGGTCACCGGCTGGTTCCGGGGCAGCACGCTCCAGGTCAGCGGGCCCGCCGCCGGGCTGACCGTGCTGGTCTACGAGGCCGTGGGCGCCTACGGCCTGCCCGCGCTGGGGGTGCTGGTGCTGGCCGCCGGCCTGGTCCAGCTGGGGCTGGGCGCGCTGCGGCTCGGGCGGTGGTTCCGGGCGATCTCCCTGGCCGTGGTGCACGGGATGCTGGCGGGGATCGGCCTGGTGCTGATCGCCGGACAGCTCTACGCCCTCGGCGGGGTGCGGGCCCCCGTGGCGACCCTGGACAAGGTGGTCGGGGTGCACGCGCTCGGGGCGCGGGCCGACTGGGCCGCCGTCGCGCTCGGGGCGGGGACCATCGCCGTGCTGGTGCTGTGGCGGCGGGTGCCGGCGCGGCTGAGGGTCGTGCCGGGCGCGCTCGTCGGGGTCGCGGCCGCCACCGCCGTGGCCGTGCTGCTGCGGCTGCCAGTCGAGACGGTCCGGGTGACCGGGGTGCTGGCGGCCGTGTCGCCGCCGGGGTGGTCGGACTTCGGCGCGCTGGCCTCGGTGGGGGCGGTGGGGACCGTGGTGGCGCTCGCGCTGATCGCCTCCGCCGAGACCCTCTTCAGTGCGGCCGCCGTCGACCGGATGCACGACGGGCCGCGCACGGACTACGACCGCGAGCTGGTCGCCCAGGGCGTCGGCAACGCGGTGTGCGGGCTGCTCGGCGCCCTGCCGATGACCGCCGTCATCGTGCGCAGCTCCGCCAACGTGGAGGCGGGGGCCCGCACCCGGGCGGCGCGGATCCTGCACGGCGGCTGGCTGCTGCTGTTCGCGGCGGCGCTGCCGCAGGTGCTGGAGGTGGTGCCGCTCGCGGCGCTCGCCGGCGTACTGCTGCACGCGGGCTGGAAGCTGCTGCCGGCGCGGGCGGTGGCCGCCCTGTGGCGGACGCACCGGGGCGAGGCGGTGGTGCTGGTGGTGACGGCCGTCTCGGTCCTGGCCACCAGTCTCTTCGAGGGGGTGCTGATCGGCCTGTGCCTCGCCGTGGCGAAGGCCGCCTGGGAGACCTCCCACGTGCACGTCGAGGAGGTGTGGGAGGACGGGGAGCTGTGCGTGCGGGTGATCGGCAACGCCAGCTTCCTGCGGCTGCCGAAGCTGCTGGACTCCCTGGAGGCGCTGCCGCCCGGTCCGGCGGTGCGGCTCGACCTCAGCGGCCTGCGGCACATGGACCACGCCTGTCTGACGGCGCTGGAGGGCTGGGAGCGCAAGCGGACGCCGCTGGCCGGCCGTGAGGGCGTCATCTGAGGCGGTTACCCTCCGCGCGTGGACAACGAGCTGAAACGCACCCTGGGGGTGTTCGACGCCGTCGTGGTCGGGCTCGGCGCGATGGTGGGTGCCGGTATCTTCGCCGCCCTCGCCCCGGCGGCGCGCGCGGCGGGCGGCGGGCTCCTGGCCGCGCTGGCCCTGGCGGCGGTCGTGGCCTACTGCAACGCGCACTCCTCGGCGCGGCTCGCCGCCCGCTATCCGTCCTCCGGCGGGACCTACGTGTACGGGCGCGAGCGGCTGGGCCCCTTCTGGGGATACCTGGCGGGCTGGGGTTTCGTCGTCGGAAAGACGGCCTCCTGCGCGGCGATGGCGCTGACCGTGGGCGCGTACGTGTGGCCGGGGCGGGAGCACGAGGTGGCCGTGGCGGCGGTGGTGGCGCTGACCGCCGCGGGCTACGGCGGGGTGCAGAAGTCCGCCCGGATCGCGCGGCTGATCGTGGCGGCGGTGCTGGCGGTGCTGGCCGCTGTCGTCGTGGCGTGCCTGACCTCGGGGGCCGCCGGGGCGGGGCGGCTGGGCGGCGGGGCGTGGGGCGGGCCCGCCGGGCTGTTGCAGGGCGCCGGTCTGCTGTTCTTCGCCTTCGCGGGCTACGCCCGGATCACCACCCTGGGTGAGGAGGTGCGTGATCCGCAGCGCACGATCCCGCGCGCGGTGCCGCTCGCGCTGGGGATCGCCCTGCTGGTGTACGCCGCCGTGGCGGTGGCGGCCCTGTCGGTGCTCGGTGCCGACGCGCTGGCGGGGTCGTCGGCCCCGCTGGCCGACGCGGTGCGCGCGGCCGGTCGGCCCGGACTGGTCCCGGTCGTCCGGGTGGGCGCGGCGCTGGCCGCGCTGGGTTCCCTGCTGGCCCTCGTGCTCGGGGTGTCGCGGACCGCGCTGGCGATGGCCCGGGACGGCCGTCTGCCGCGCGCGCTGGCCGCCGTGCATCCCCGGCATCAGGTGCCGCACCACGCGGAGCTGGCCGTGGGCGCGGTGGTGGCGGTGCTCGCGGCGACCGCCGATCTGCGGGGCGCGATCGGCTTCTCCTCCTTCGGAGTGCTGGCCTACTACGCGATCGCGAACGCCTCCGCATGGACTCTCGGTTCAGATGTCAAGGGTCGTGCCGTGGCAGCGGTGGGGCTGTCCGGCTGTGTCCTGCTGGCCTGCGCCCTGCCCGCCGCCGCGGCGGTCACGGGTGCGGCGGTACTGGCGCTGGGCGCGCTGGCCTACGCGGCGCGGGGCGGGTTGCCCAGATCCCGACGCTGAACTCGGGCCAGCTGCCTTGCTATCGGCAGGATGCCCTCCGGCCGGCCCCAGTCGGAGGCGCGGCCCCCTCGTACGCCGCTATGGCCTGACGCAGCGGCAGCGGTCCGTACTCGGGCCCGAATCCGCCGTCGCCGACGCGCGTGTGGAGCGCGGCGAGCAGGGGCGGCAGGGGGGAGCCGGGGACGGCCGCCGCCCGGCCGGTCTCCCCTTCCGCCAGGGGCGGGGGCAGGGGCTTTCCGCGCTCGCGCACGGAGTCGCGTACGCGGCCGGTGACTTGCATCAGCAACTGCTCGGTCTCGTTCATGTGTTCATGGTGACGCAGAGCACCGACAGCCGCCGAGGCCTGTGGACAACTCAGGCGAGGACGACCTCGACGCGCTTCTCCCGGAAGAAGTCGAGCAGTTCGGTGAAGGACGCCGGGCCGAAGGTCAGCGGCTGTACGCCGAGGCAGCGGCGGGCCGTCTCGTGGTCGTGCCAGACGAGGGTCAACGGCCACGTCGCCCCGAATCCGCCGCCCAGGGCGTCCGAGACGCCGTTGAGGCAGCGGCCGAAGTATCCGCCGGGGCCGTTGACCGCCTCGCCGAGGGCGCAGAAGAAGCCCTCGTAGTCGGTGACGTGCCGACCGTCGAGGTGGTAGGTGCCGCCGGCCGGGCGGTCCGGGCCGGCGCGGTGGTGGAGGGCCGGGTCCAGCCAGCGGGCCCGGCCGGAGGCGTCGAAGGCCGCCCACAGGTTGGGGACGACCGGGCGGCCCTCACGCCACAGCGGCCAGATCCCGGCGACGACCGGGGGCTGGGGGTCCATGTGCACGGTCAGGTCGTAGAGGCCGGGCCCGCGGGGGGACGGCTCCCAGGCGACGATGTCCGGGTGCCCCGCGACGGAGAGGACCTCACCCGCGGTGTCGAGGGCGTCGAGGCGCCGGTAGGCGAGACGCCCCGTCTTCCGGCCCTCCACCACGTCCCGCAGCGGCCCGTGGAGGGAGCAGCCGAGGAGGCGGACGGGGTGGGGCTCCGGATCCGCCACGGGCAGTACCTCGGCGAGGTCCCGGAAATGGCCCAGCGGCCGGTCGTCGATGTCCGAGAGGCCGAAGCCCACCGACAGGGCGACCCGTTGCGGGTAGTCCGGCTGCTGCTCCGCGCGGACGGCCTCGATGGTCACGTCCAGCCGTGACAGGTCACGGGCGCACGGGCGGGTCGCCAGGACGCGGGCGTCCTCCAGGTACCACTCCCCCAGGGGCTCGCCGTTCTTGTCGAGCGGCTTGAGGACCAGGAAGCCCGGCGCCTGCGGCAACGCACCCTCGAAGGCGCAGCCCAGCAGCTCGTAGTGGCGGCGCGGGGGCTCCGGCGGGTCGGCGAAGAGGTTCTCCGCCTCCCCGCACAGGGCCCACAGCCGCTCCTCGTCGTGGTCCTCGTCCTCGCCCCGCAGGGCGTAGCGCGGGCCCGCCGTCACCGGGCGGCGAAGGGGGCGTCCGTCGGGACGATTTCGCGGCCGAGGGGGAGCAGGGAGAGGGGGACCATCTTGAAGTTGGCGATGCCGAAGGGGATGCCGATGACCGTGACGCAGAGGGCGATGCCGGTGGCGATGTGGCCCAGGGCCAGCCACCAGCCGGCCAGGATCAGCCACAGGACGTTGCCGACGCAGGACGGTGCGCCCGCGTCGCGCCGTTCGACGGTGGTGTAGCCGAAGGGCCAGAGGGCGTAGACGGCGATGCGGAAGGCCGCGACGCCGAAGGGGATGCCGATGATGGTGATGCAGAGGATCAGGCCGGCCACGCAGTAGCCGAGGAACAGCCAGATCCCGCTGAGTATGAGCCAAATGACGTTCAGGATGGTTTTCACTGGCTGCGGCCTGCCATCTGTTCGAGCCGGGCGATGCGCTCGGCCATCGGAGGGTGTGTCGAGAACAGCTTGGAGAGGCCCTGGCCCGGGCGGAAGGGGTTGGCGATCATCATGTGGCTCGCCGTCTCCAGGCGGGGCTCGGGGGGCAGCGGAAGCTGTTGGGTGCCGGCTTCGAGCTTGCGCAGGGCGCCGGCCAGGGCGAGCGGGTCGCCGGTGAGCTGGGCCCCGGAGGCGTCCGCCTCGTACTCGCGGGAGCGGCTGATGGCCAGCTGGATCACGGAGGCGGCCAGCGGCCCGAGGATCATGATCAGCAGCATGCCGAAGATGCCGGGGCCCTCGTCGTCGTTGGAGCGGCCGACCGGGATCAGCCAGGCGAAGTTCACCAGGAACATGATCACGGACGCCAGGGCTCCGGCGACCGACGAGATGAGGATGTCGCGGTTGTAGACGTGGCTCAGCTCGTGCCCGATGACCCCGCGCAGCTCGCGCTCGTCGAGGATGCGCAGGATGCCTTCGGTGCAGCAGACGGCGGCGTTGCGCGGGTTGCGGCCGGTGGCGAAGGCGTTGGGGGCCTCGGTCGGCGAGATGTAGAGGCGCGGCATGGGCTGGCGCGCGGAGGTGGAGAGCTCGCGCACCATGCGGTAGAGCTCGGGGGCCTCGAACTCGCTGACGGGCCGGGCGCGCATCGCGCGTAGAGCCAGCTTGTCGCTGTTCCAGTACGCGTACGCGTTCGTCCCGAGGGCCACGAGGACGGCGACGATCAGGCCGCCCCGGCCGAAGAAGCTGCCGATGACGATGATGAGTGCGGACATCCCGCCGAGGAGTACGGCGGTCTTCAGCCCGTTGTGCCGGCGGTGCACGGTACGCCCTCCAAGTGGTGCGTCAGGGGAGCCCCGTCGTGGATCTGAGGGTCTTCGGTCCAGTGGACCTTCCCTCTGTGGTCAACGCGAGGTGGCGGCGTCTGGTTCCCGGGGCACGGCGGCGCGCCGCCGCCCCGGTGGCACGGACCGGGGGCGGCGGGGGACGTTGCTCCGTACGGGTGAGGTCCCGTGGCGGGGGGTGGGCTACAGCGGGAAGAGGGTGCCGGCGGCGAAGCGCAGGACCAGCTGCGGGGCGCCGGACAGGACCAGGGCGGTCACGGCGGTGAGGCCGATGGCGGCCGTGAGCGGCCAGGGGGCCTTGGTGACGGCCGGGGTCTGCGCCTCGGCCTCCGGGGTGCGGAAGAGGAGGGCCGTCCAGCGCAGGTAGTAGTACAGGGCGACGACGACGTTGACGGCCATGACCACGGCGAGCCAGCCCAGGCCGGCGTCGACCGCGGAGCGGAAGACGGTGACCTTGGCGAAGAGGCCGATGATGCCCGGCGGCAGGCCGGCCAGGCAGAGCAGGAAGAAGGCCAGCGACAGGGCGGCGGCGGGGCGCTCGGCGTACAGGCCGCGGTAGTCGGCGATCCGGTGCAGCGGCTTGGTACGGGCGACCAGCGCGGCGACGGCGAAGGCGCCCAGGTTCACGGCGGCGTACATCAGCGCGTAGGCGACGGTGGAGCCGATCTGGTCGCGGTCGGAGTAGGCGGCCGCGGCGATCGGGACGAGCAGGTAGCCGGCCTGGCCGACGGAGGACCAGGCGAGCAGCCGGACGGCGCTCTGCGGGCGGTCCGGGGACTGGCGCAGGGCGGCGGCGTTGCCGAGCGTCATGGTGAGCGCGGCGAGCACGGCCAGGGCGGGGCCCCAGACGTCGGAGTACGCGGGGAAGGCGATCACCGTGACGAGGATGAGGCCGGTGAAGCCGACGGCCTTGCCGATCACCGACAGGTAGCCGGCGACGGGCAGCGGGGCGCCGACGTAGGTGTCGGGGACCCAGAAGTGGAAGGGGACGGCGGCGGTCTTGAAGGCGAAGCCGACGAGGGTGAGGGCGACGCCGGCCATGGCCAGGGTGTCGAGCTGCGCGGGGACGTCCTCCAGCCGCTCGGCGACCCGCGTCAGGTGCAGGGTGCCGGTGGCGGCGTAGACGAGGCTGACGCCCATCAGGGAGACGGCGGTGGCGGTGACCGAGGACAGGAAGAACTTGAGGGCGGCCTCGGAGGACATCCGGTCGCCGCGGCGCATGCCGACGAGGGCGAAGGCGGGCAGCGAGGCGACTTCGAGGGCGACGATCAGGGTGGCCAGGTCGCGGGAGGCGGGCAGCAGGGCCGCGCCGGCGGCGGAGGAGAGCAGCAGGAACCAGTACTCGCCGGCCGGGATGCGGCCCTCGCGGACGACGGTGACCGACAGCAGGGCGGTGACCAGGGCTCCGGCGAGGACCAGGAACTGGACGACGAGCGCGAAGTGGTCGGCGGTATAGCTGCACGCGCCGGGGTCGGCGGTGAGGCAGAAGGTGGTGCGGTCGCCGGCGCGCAGCGGCAGCAGGGCGGCGGTCGCGGCGGCCAGGCCGGCGACGGAGATCCAGCCGAGGACGGGCTTGCGGGCCTCGGGCGTGAAGAGGTCGGCGACCAGGACCAGCAGGGCGACGGCGGCGGGGACGACCACGGGCGTGATCGCGAGCCAGTCGACGGACTGGACCAGGCTGGGGGTGTCGGCGGCCAGGGCCGTCAGGGCCGTCATGCGTTGCCTCCTGCGAGGAGCTTCTGGACGGCCGGGTCGGTCAGGCCGAGGAGGGTGGCGGGCCACAGGCCGGCGAGGACGGTGAGGGCGACGAGCGGGGTCCAGGCGGCGAACTCGTAGCGGTGGACGTCCGCGAGGGTGAGCTCGGGACCGGCCTTCGGGTCGCCCATGCAGACGCGCCGGACGACGATCAGCAGGTAGGCGGCGGTGAGCAGGGTGCCGAACGCGCCGACGGCCATGTAGGTGAGGAAGGCCGGGCGGGACAGGCCCGCGGCCGGGTCGAAGGCGCCGAACAGGGCCAGCATCTCGCCCCAGAACCCGGCCAGGCCGGGCAGGCCGAGGGAGGCGACGGCGGCGAAGGCCAGGAGTGCGCCGAGGCGGGGGGCGCGGCCGTAGAGGGCGGCGCCGGTGGCTCCGGCGAGGGTGTCGAGGTCGCTGCTGCCGTAGCGGTCCTTGAGGGCGCCGACCAGGAAGAAGAGGAGGCCGGTGATCAGGCCGTGGGCGATGTTCGCGAAGAGCGCGCCGTTGACTCCGGTGGGGGTCATGGTCGCGATGCCGAGCAGGACGAAGCCCATGTGGCCGACGGAAGAGTACGCGATGAGGCGCTTGAGGTCGCCCTTGGCGCCCTTGCGGGTCAGTGCCAGGCAGGCGAGGGACCCGTAGACGATGCCGACGGCGGCGAAGGCGCCGAGGTAGGGGGCGAAGGTGTGCATGCCGTCGGGGGCGACGGGGAGCAGGATGCGGACGAACCCGTACGTGCCCATCTTCAGCATGACGCCCGCGAGGAGCACGGAGCCGACGGTGGGGGCGGCGGTGTGGGCGTCGGGCAGCCAGCTGTGCAGGGGCCACATGGGGGTCTTGACGGCGAGGCCGATGCCGATGGCCAGGACGGCCAGGATCTGGGTGGTGTGCGTCAGTCCGCGGCCGTTGTCAGAGGCGAGTGCCACCATGTCGAAAGTGCCGCTGTTCAGTCCGATCAGCAGCAGTCCGAGGAGCATGACCACGGATCCGAGGAGGGTGTACAGGATGAACTTCCAGGCGGCGGCCTGCCGCTGAGCACCGCCCCAGCGGGCGATGAGGAAGTACATCGGGATGAGGACCATCTCGAAGGCGAGGAAGAACAGCATCAGGTCGAGGACGGCGAAGGTCGCGAGGGTGCCGGACTCCAGGACGAGCAGCAGTGCCACGAAGGCCCTCGGGGAGGGGCCCGCGGGGAGCTTGAAGTAGCTGTACACCGCGCAGAGGAAGAACAGCAGCGCGGTCATCAGGAGGAGGGGGAGCGAGATGCCGTCGATGCCGAGGTGGATCCGGATGTTCAGCGCCTGGATCCAGCTGATGTCCGTCGTCGCCTGGAAGCGGGACGGGGCGTCGTGGTCGAAGCCCAGGGTGAGGGCGACGGCCGCGGCGAGGATGACACCGGTGACGGTGACGCCGTGGCGGAGCACGGCCTGTTCGGGGCTCCTGCCCTTGAGCCCGGGCGGGGCGGGCAGGAAGGCCGCGACGGCTCCGAGGAGCGGTGCGGCCACGGTGAACGCCAGAAGGAACTGCATCACGGACGGGCTGATATCGATCACGGCTGACTCTCGGCTCACGATCCGGCGTTGACGTTGGCGAGGACGGCGGTGGCGATCGCCAGGACCACGGCGCCGGCGAGCAGGGCGCTCAGGTAGCTCTGCACGTTGCCGGTCTGGGCCCGGCGCACCAGGCTGCCGAGCAGCCGGGGTCCGGCGCCCGCGCCGCGGACGTAGGTGTCGACGACCTCGCGGTCGAGGAAGCGCACCAGGCTCGCGCCCGCGCGGACGGGGCGGACGAACAGCCGGTCGTAGACGGCGTCGAGGTGGAAGCCGTCGGCGGCGTGGCGGTGCAGCGGGCCGAGGAGGGCCCGGCCGGGGTCGGGCGCGGGGGCGGCCGGTACGGCGGGGTGCTCGTGGGTCACCTCGGCGACCTCGGGGGTCTCGGCGGCGGACGCGGCGGCGGCGACGGCGGCGGGGACCGTGGATCCGTTGCGGATGCCGGCGGCGGCCTTGGCGGTGGCGCGCTGCCACAGGGACCAGGTCAGCATCACGCCGACGAGCGCGGCGCCGGTGCCGAGGACCGAGGTGGTCACGGTGGGGGTGAGTTCCTTGCCGTCGAACCAGTCGGCGAGGGGGCCGGCGGCGAGGCCGAAGGCGATCGAGGGCACGGCCAGCAGCCACAGCACGCCGGTCATGGCGAGGGGCTCCTTGCCGTGGTCGGGGGCGGCGGCGCCCCGGCCGCGGAAGGCCATCAGCCACAGCCGGGTGGCGTAGGCGGCGGTGAGCAGGGCGGTCAGGACGCCGGCGACGAGCACCACCCAGCCGGCCGCGCTCGGGGCGAGGTCGGAGTGTCCGCCGGCGGCGTGCTCGGCGGCGACGAGAACGGCTTCCTTGGAGAAGAAGCCGGCGAAGGGCGGGATGGCGGCGAGCGCGAGGAGCGCGATCGTCATCGTCCAGAAGGCGTCGGGGATGCGCTTGGCCAGGCCGTCCATGCGGGACATGGCGGCGAGGGAGTTCGTGCCCGCGGCGTGGATGATCACGCCGGCGCCGAGGAAGAGGAGCGCCTTGAAGGCGCCGTGGGACAGGAGGTGGAAGACGGCGGCGCCGCGGTCGCCGACGGCCAGGGCGCCGGTCATGTAGCCGAGCTGGCCGACGGTGGAGTAGGCGAGGACGCGCTTGATGTCGTCCTGGGCCAGGGCGGCGAGCGCCGAGCCGACCATCGTGGTCGCGGCCATGACGGCCATGACCACCAGGGCCGCGCGGGAGGCCGTGAAGACGGGGAGGAGGCGGGCGATGAAGTAGACACCGGCGGCGACCATCGTCGCGGCGTGGATCAGCGCGGAGACCGGCGTGGGGCCCGCCATGGCGTCGGGGAGCCAGGTGTGCAGCGGGAACTGCGCGGACTTGCCCGCGACGCCGGCGAGCAGGAGCAGCGCGATCAGCGTGGGGTGGTCGAGCCCGCCCGCGGCGACGGTGCCGAGGATCTTGGTGATCCGGAAGGAGCCGGCGTCGGCGGCGAGCGCGAACAGTCCGATGAGGAAGGGGACGTCGCCGAGCTTGGTGACGAGGAAGGCCTTGAGGGAGGCGGAGCGGGCCGCTTCGGTCTCCCAGTAGTGGCCGACGAGGAAGTACGAGCAGATGCCCATGATCTCCCAGCCGACCAGCAGCACCATCAGGTCGCCGGAGTAGACGACGAGCAGCATGGCGGAGGTGAACAGGGAGACCAGAGCGGCGTACGAGGGGTAGCGCGGGTCCTCGCGGAGGTAGGCGGTCGAGTAGAGCTGGACGCAGGTGGCGACCACTCCGACCAGGGCCGCGACCAGGACGGCGAAGCCGTCGAGGTGGAGCGACAGCTCGATCGGCACCGAACCGGTCGGGGTCAGCTCCGTCGCGGTGTCGATCGCCCTGCCGCCTCCGTGGCGGACGGCGACGAGGACGGCCAGGACGGCGGCGGCCAGCGTCGGCAGGACGGCGAGCGGCCTGACGAAGCCGGGGGCGGTCCGGCCGAGGAGGAGTCCTGTCACCGCGCCCAGGAACGGGAGGAGGGGGACGAGGACCGCGAGGGTCGTGGTGCTCACGCGGCGACCTCCGGCCGGGCGGTGGTGTCGGTGGGGTCGTCGGGCCGGCCGGGGCCGTGGCCCTCGGCGGTGTCGCGCAGTCTGTCGACGTCCGAGGTGCCCCGGTTGCGGTACACCGTCAGCACGATCGCGAGGCCGATGCCGATCTCGGCGGCGGCGATGGCGATGGTGAAGAGGGTGAGGGCCTGGCCGGCGTGCAGGGTGTCGCGCAGCCAGACGTCGAAGGCCACCAGGTTGAGGTTGACGGCGTTGAGCATCAGCTCGACGGACATCAGGACCAGGATGGCGTTGCGGCGGGCGAGCACACCGTAGAGGCCGGTGGCGAAGAGGAGGGCCGCGAGGACCGCGGGGTAGGCGAGGTGCATCAGCTCTGCCCCTTCCCGGCGTCCGTGGGGACGGGGGCACCGGTGCGGGCGGCGGCGTCGGCCGCGTCGGCGGCCTCTTCGGCCGGGGTGGCGCGGCGGGAGAGCACGATGGCGCCGATCAGGGCGGCGAGGAGGAGGACGGAGAGGGCCTCGAAGGGCAGCACCCAGTGCTGGAAGAGGATCTCGCCGGAGACCTTGGTGGAGCCCTGGGCGGGGCCGTCGAGGTCGATCCAGGTGGTGCGGAAGGCGTCGACGACCACCCAGACGAGCGCGGCGCCGGCGGCGCCGGCGACGCCGAGGGCGACCCACCGGTTGCCGGAGTCGGCGTCCGGTGAGCGGCCGATGGGGGCCTTGGTGAGCATCAGTCCGAAGAGGAGGAGGACGACCACGGAGCCGAGGTAGATCAGGACCTGGACCCAGGCGATGAACTCGGCGGTCAGCAGCAGGTACTCGACGGCGATCCCGCCGAGCGCGACGACCAGCCAGAGGGCGGCGTGCACGAGCTGCTTGGTGGTGACCGTGATGAGGGCCGCGCCGAGGGTGGCGAGGCCGACGAGGACGAAGGCGATCTCGACACCGGTCGGCGAGAGGAAGCCGGGGCCTGGCGTCGGGGCCGGGCCGGCGGGAGCGGCGGCCGTGACGGCCGTGACGGCGGTCGCGGTCTTGGCCGCGGCTGCGGCGAGGTGGGCGGCGTACATCAGGCGGTGCCTCCCGCCGGGGTGTCGGGGGTGCCGTCGGCGGGCGGGGTGGCCCCGGCTTCGGCGGCGGCCGCGGCGGCCGCCTCGGCCTTCTCGGCGGCCTTGCGGGCGGCGGCGATCTCCTTCGGCTCCTCGGCGCCGGGGTCCAGCGCGGGCGGGGCCGGGACGGTCCACATCCACTCGCGCAGCTTGTCGCGCTCGTGGGTGAGGTCGTGGATGTCGGTTTCCGCGTACTCGAACTCCGGCGACCAGAAGAGGGCGTCGAAGGGGCACACCTCGATGCAGATGCCGCAGTACATGCAGAGGGAGAAGTCGATGGCGAAGCGGTCGAGGACGTTGCGGCTGCGCTCGCGGCCGCCGGGGGTGGCGGCGGGCACCGTCTCCTTGTGGGAGTCGATGTAGATGCACCAGTCGGGGCACTCGCGGGCGCACAGCATGCAGACCGTGCAGTTCTCCTCGAACAGGCCGATGACCCCGCGGCTGCGGGGCGGGAGCTCGGGCTGTACCTCGGGGTACTGGGCGGTGTGCGCGCGCTTGGTCATCGTGCGCAGGGTGACGGCCAGGCCCTTGGCGAGGCCGGATCCGGGGAGCGGGGGCATTACTGGATCGCCACCTTCACGATGCCGGTGAGCGCGATCTGGGCGAGCGCGAGGGGGATGAGTACGGTCCAGGCGAGCTTCTGGAGCTGGTCCTCGCGCAGGCGCGGGTAGCTCACGCGGAGCCAGATGACGACGAAGGCGAGGACGGCGGTCTTCAGGAGGGTCCAGACCCAGCCGAGGCCGTCGGCGCCGAGGGGGCCGTGCCAGCCGCCGAGGAAGAGGACGGTGGTCAGGGCGCACAGGACGACGATGCCGGCGTACTCGGCGAGCAGGAACAGCGCGAAGCGCAGGCCGGTGTACTCGGTGTACGCGCCGAAGATGATCTCGGAGTCGGCGACGGGCATGTCGAACGGGGGCCGCTGGAGCTCGGCGAGGCCGGCGGTGAAGAAGACGAGCGCGCCGATGATCTGCCAGGGCAGCCACCACCACTCGAAGGCGTTCACGATACCGGGCAGGGAGACGGTCCCGGCGGCCATCGCCACGGAGGCGGCGGCGAGCAGCATCGGCAGCTCGTACGCGAGGAGCTGGGCGGCGGTGCGGAGGCCTCCGAGGAGGGAGAACTTGTTGGCGGAGGCCCAGCCGCCCATCAGGCTGCCGAGGACGCCGACGCCCATGACGGCGAGGGCGTAGAAGAGGCCCGCGTCGATGATCTGGCCGACGGCGGACTCGCTGGGGCCGATGGGGATGGCGATGAGGACGAGGAGGTAGGGCAGCAGCGCGACGGCGGGGGCGAGCTGGAAGATCCGCCGGTCGGCGTTGGCCGGGACGATGTCCTCCTTCTGCGCGAACTTCACGCCGTCGGCGACGAGCTGGGCCCAGCCGTGGAAGCCGCCGGCGTACATGGGGCCGAGGCGGCCCTGCATGTGCGCCATCACCTTGTGCTCGGTCTGCCCGATGACGAGCGGGAGCACGAGGAAGACGGCGAAGACGACGATCAGTCGCAGGGCGACGTCGAGGACGTCGTTCACGCGTCGCCTCCGGTGGTGTCGGGATCGGGTTCGGGTTCGGGATCGGGTCCGGGTCCGGGCTTGGCTTCCGGCTCCGGGCGGGGCGCGGGGGCCGGCTCTTCGAAGGCGGGCTTCGGGTGGTGCCAGGGCGCGTCCGCGCTGCGCGGGGGAGCCTTCGGCTCCGGCGCGGGGGTCTGGCCGGCGGACCCGTCCGAGACGGACCGGCTCCGCCGGGCGGGGCGCGGGGCGTCGGCGTCGGGCCCAGGGGCGGCCTGGCTCGCGGAGCCGTCGGCCGCCGAGCGGCTGCGGCGGGGCGGGCGGGCCGGGTCGGCGGTCGGCTCCGGGGCGGCTGCGCCTGACGGAGTGGCGGGGCCGGGTTCGCCCGGTGCGGCGGCCGGGTCGGCTGCCGGGGCCGCCTGGCTCGCCGAGCCGTCGGCTACCGAACGGCTGCGGCGAGCCGGGCGCGTCGTGCCGGGCTCGCCCGGTGCGGCGGCCGGGTCGGCTGCCGGGGGTGTGGTGTCGGGTGCCGGGGTCGGCTGGCTCGCCGAGCCGTCGGCTACCGAGCGGGTGCGGCGGGCCGGACGGGGGGTTTCGGGGGTGGCCTCGTCGGCCTGGGTGGCCGAGCCCTCCGTCACCGAGCGGACACGGCGGGCCGGGGCACCCTCGCGGGGGGTGCGGGCCGCCGCGCCGGCGGCGCGGGGGGTGCGGGCCGGGCGGGCCGGGGCCGGGGGGAGCTGGCCCTTGAGGGGGCCCCACTCGTTCGGGTCCGGGACGCCGGGCGGGAGCATCTGGCGCCGCTTGGGCGCGTCCGGGTCGTGCGCCTCGCCCGGCTCCTTGGCGCCGGGCCACGCCTTGGCGACGCGCGCCGCCAGGACGAAGTCCTTGCGCAGCGGGTGGCCCTCGAAGTTCTCGGGGAGCAGCAGGTGCACGAGGTGCGGGTGGTCGGTGAAGACCACGCCGAACATCTCGTAGGTCTCGCGCTCGTGCCAGGCCGCGCCCGCGTAGACCGCGACCGCCGAGGGGAGCGACGGGGACGTGTGCGGGACGGTCGTGCGCAGCAGGAGGCGGCGGACGCGGCCGCCCTCCAGGGCGACGACGTGCGCGCAGATCCGGAAGCCGGTGCCCGGCTCGTCGACCGCGCTCAGCCAGTCGAAGTAGGTGCAGCCCAGCTTGTCGCGGGCGATCTCCAGCGAGGGGATCCAGGAGCCGGCCGGGACGTCCACGGTGAGGACGTCGTACGCGACGGAGGCCACGGCCTCGGCGCCGAAGACGGCCGGAGCCGCGTCGGGGAGGGAGTCGTAGAGGTTCACGCGCCGCCCCCCGGCGCGGGCGGGGGCGTCACCAGGCCGCTGGTGAGCTGCGCGACGGACGGCCGGTCCGCGTACCGGTCCGCGAGCGACTCCCGGGCGATCTTCTCCTGGAGCTTGAGGATGCCCTGGAGCAGGGCCTCGGGGCGCGGCGGGCAGCCCGGCACGTAGACGTCGACGGGGATGATCTGGTCGACGCCCTTGGTGACCGAGTACGAGTCCCAGTACGGGCCGCCGCAGTTGGAGCAGGCGCCGAAGGAGATGACGTACTTCGGCTCGGGCATCTGCTCGTAGAGCCGCTTGACCGCCGGGGCCATCTTGTCCGTCACCGTGCCCGAGACGATCATCAGATCGGCCTGGCGCGGGCCGGGCGCGAAGGGGATGACGCCCAGCCGGATGAAGTCGTGCCGCGCCATGGACGCGGCGATGAACTCGATCGCGCAGCAGGCGAGGCCGAAGTTGAAGACCCACAGGCTGTAGCGGCGGCCCCAGTTCAGGACCACCTTCATCGGCTCGGGCGCCAGGCGGGAGAGGACCCCCAGCCTCCTGGGCTCGGGGAGGGAAACGGGCTCCGGTGTCACGGCAGCCGGTGTCACGTCCATTCGAGGACGCCCTTCTTGTACGCGTAGAGCAGGCCGACGGCCAGGAATCCCAGGAAGATGAACATCTCGACCAGGGTCGTGGCGCCGTAACCGGCGGCGGCGAACACCGTCGCCCACGGGAAGAGGAAGATCGAGTCGACGGCGAAGATGACGTAGAGGAAGGCGTAGACGTAGTAGCGGACCTGGGTGTGCGCCCAGCCCTCCCCCACGGGGTCCACGCCGCACTCGTACGTCAGCAGCTTCTCGGGGGTCGGGACCACGGGCCGCAGCAGGCGGCCGGCGCCGAAGGCCACGGCGACGAAGAGCACGCCGAGGACGGCGAGCAGGCCGACGACCGCGTAGCTGTGGAAGTACTCCGCGGCGGTCACGGTCCCGCTCGATACCGTTGGTTCGGGCACGTCCGTTCCTCGCTCCTCGGCCACTGTCGACGTTCTCGATGATCTGGTACGGACGGGAGTCTAGGCCCTGGTCCGCACAGGGTGGGGTTACCCCCCGTTTACTCCCGCCTGGTCACCCCATGGCATTGCCGGGGTGGAATTGACAGGCTGGGCCGCATGACCGCGAACGATCATGCCGCCGCTCCCCCTCCCGTCCGGCCCGCCTTCGACGGGTCCACGTGGAAGGAGATCGCGTACCTGCTTCTCAATCTGCCGGTGGCGTTGATCGGATTCATTTACACGGTTGTCATGCTTGCGACGGCGGGCGGGCTGGCGGTGACGGTGATCGGCCTGCCGGTGCTGCTGGCCGGTCTGTCCCTGTCGCGGCAGCTCGGTGTGCTCGAACGCGGACGGGCGCGGGCCCTGCTGGGTGTGCGGGTCGACGAGCCGAGCCCGTTGCCGGGGGTGCGGCGCTCCGGCGGGTTCTTCCCCTGGCTGTGGTCGGGGATCAAGGACCCGGTGGCGTGGCGGACCATGCTGTTCGAGCTGATCCGGCTGCCCTGGGGGGTGCTGACCTTCAGTATCGCCTTTGTGGGGCTGTTCGTGCTCTGGCCGGTGCTGCCGTACGTGGTGCGTCTGCTGGCGAACTTCGACCGGCTGATGGTACGGGGCCTGCTGTCCCCCTCCGACGGGCTGGAGCAGCGGATCGCCGAGCTGGAGTCGGGGCGCGGGGTCGTCGTGGACACCGCGGCGGCCGACCTGCGGCGGATCGAGCGCGACCTGCACGACGGGGCCCAGGCGCGGCTGGTGGCGCTGGCCATGGGGCTGGGCCTGGCCAAGGAGAAGCTGCTGGAGGACCCCGAGGGGGCGGCGGCGATGGTCGACGAGGCGCACGGGGAGGTCAAGCTCGCCCTCCAGGAGCTGCGGGACCTGGCGCGGGGGATCCATCCGGCGGTGCTGACGGACCGGGGGCTGGACGCGGCCCTGTCGTCGGTGGCGGCGCGGTGCCTGGTGCCGGTGAAGGTGTCGGTGCGGCTGGAGGAGCGGCCGGCGGAGGCGATCGAGGGGATCGCGTACTTCGTGGTGTCGGAGCTGCTGCAGAACGTGAGCAAGCACGCGGCGGCGCGGGGTGCGGGCGTCGAGGTGTGGCGGGAGGGGGCGCGGCTGCTGATCCGCGTCGCGGATGACGGGCGGGGCGGGGCGCGGATGTCCGGTGGGGGCGGGCTGGCGGGGCTCGCGGAGCGGGTGCGGGCGGTAGACGGGGGGTTCGTGGTGGAGTCCGCGGCCGGGGCGGGGACGGTGGTGGTGGCGGAGCTGCCGTGGCGCGGGCGCGGCTAGGCCGTGGCTCCCTGGGGCTCCGCCCCGGACCCCGCGCCTCGAACTCCCCCGGCTACCGGTGGGAGGGGCCCCCGGGCGGGGCCGGAAGGTCGTGGTGGGGTTAACCCCCCTGGTGAGACGCCGACCCGCTGGATGGTGTCGAGGGCGGGGCGCGGCGGAGGGTGGAGGGGTTGCCGGATGAGATGAAGGGTGGGGCGGAGTCATGGGGAAGGGTCGGGCCGTGTTGTTGGCGCCTGTGGCGGGGCGGATGTGGCGGGAGTTGTTGTTTCTGCTGGTCGGGCTGCCACTGAGCACCCTGTACTTCGGGCTCGCCATCGCCGGGGTGTCCGCCGGAGCCGGGCTGCTCGTGACGTTCGTCGGGGTGCCGGTACTGGCCGGGGTGCTCGCGATGTGCCGGGGGTTCGGGCACGTGGAGCGGGCCCGGGTGCGCGGGCTGCTGCGGGTGCCGGTCGGGGATCCGGCGCCGGTGCGGGCGGCGAAGCCGGGGGTGCCGGCCGCGATGGGGGCGCTGCTGAAGAGCGGCAGCGCCTGGCGGCACGTGCTGTACTCGGTGATCCACTTCCCCTGGGCGGTGTTCTCCTCCTGCCTCGCGCTCGCGCTGTGGGGCTACGGGTGGGGCATGCTGCTGTACCCGCTCTGGTTCTGGGTCTTCCCGGCCTTCACCGACCTGCCCGGGCTGCAGCTCTTCCAGAACGGCGACTACACCTTCTACCTCGATTCGCCGTGGGCCATCGCCGCCGCGGGTGCGATCGGGCTGGGGTTCACGCTGGTCACGCCCTGGGTCGTCCGGGGCCTCGTGACCGTCGACCGGGTCCTGGTCACCGGGCTGCTCGGCCCGTCCCGGCTGGACCACCGGGTCAGCGAGCTGGAGTCCGACCGCGGCGTGGTCGTCGACACCGCGGCGGCCGACCTGCGCCGCATCGAGCGGGAGCTGCACGACGGGGCGCAGGCGCGGCTGGCGGTGCTGGCCATGGACCTGGGGCTGGCGAAGGAGAAGCTGGCCGAGGACCCGCGGGCCGCCGCGCGCGTGGTGGACGAGGCGCACGGGGAAGTGAAGATCGCGCTCCAGGAGCTGCGGGACCTGGCCCGGGGGATCCACCCCGCCGTGCTGACCGACCGGGGCCTGGACGCGGCGCTGTCGTCGGTGGCCTCGCGTTGCGCCGTTCCGGTACGGGTGGAGGTGGATCTGCCGGCCCGGCCGGCTCCGGCCATCGAGGGGATCGCGTACTTCACGGTGTCCGAGCTGCTGCGGGACGTCGGCCGGCACGCGGGCGCGCGCAGCGCCAGCGTGGACGTGTGGCGGTCCGGGCGGCGGCTGATGATCCGGGTCGCGGACGACGGCCATGCCGAGGGCAGCGGTCCGACGGCCGGGCTGGCGGAGCGGCTGGACGCGGTGGACGGCGTCCTGGTCGTGGACTCGGCGCGGGGCCGGGGCACGACGGTGACGGCGGAGCTGCCCTGGCGCGCCTGACGCCGACGGCTCCCGTACCGGGCGGCCTCCCGTACCGGGCGGGCTCCCGCCCCCGGCCTTGATCCCGGACGGACCGGAACCGGGGCTTCGGCTGGGATGCTTGGCATGCCGAGTGGGTATGCGAGTGGGCGGGAGCTTCACAACGTGGATAACAGGGTGCGGGTCGTCATCGCCGAGGATTCAGTGCTGCTCCGTGAGGGCCTGACCCGGCTGCTGACCGACCGGGGGCATGACGTCGTGGCAGGCGTCGGTGACGCGGAAGCCCTGGTCAAGACCGTGGCGGACCTGGCGGCCGAGGGAGCGCTGCCGGACGTGGTGGTGGCCGACGTACGGATGCCGCCCACACACACCGACGAGGGCGTACGGGCCGCGGTCCGCCTGCGCCGCGACTACCCCGGGATCGGCGTGCTCGTGCTGTCGCAGTACGTCGAGGAGCAGTACGCCACCGAACTGCTGGCCGGTTCCACCACCGGGGTGGGCTACCTGCTGAAGGACCGCGTGGCCGAGGTGCGCGAGTTCCTGGACGCCGTCGTCCGGGTGGCCCAAGGGGGTACGGCCCTGGATCCCGAGGTCGTGGCACAGCTGCTGGGCCGCAGCCGCAAGCAGGACGTGCTGGCCGGCCTGACCCCCCGCGAGCGCGAGGTGCTCGGACTCATGGCGGAGGGACGGACGAATTCCGCTGTAGCCAAGCAGCTCGTGGTGAGTGACGGGGCCGTGGAGAAGCACGTGAGCAATATCTTCATGAAGCTGGGCCTGTCTCCGAGTGACGGGGATCACCGGCGCGTACTGGCGGTTCTGACCTACCTCAGGTCTTGATCGACTGACACTCTGTCAGTCAAGGCACGCGGCGGTGCCGCCGTGCGACGGCCGGGCGATTTGGAATATTGCGCATAGAGCACGACGTCTGTCGGACAGACCGCCCCGCGCGGGGCGGTCCAGAATGCGGGCGACCCAGGGACGAATGACGTCGCGGACGTAGGGTTGGCCTTGGGAGTGAACGCCCGCGCCTCGAAGGAGGTCCAGTTCAGTGACCAGCCAGGTCAGTAGTCCGGCCGAGCAGGCCGACGGGGCCGGCGGGGCCATCGGTGAGCAGCGCAGCGCGCCTCGGCCCGATGGTGCCGGCAAGGAAATCCGCCGTGTCGACCGGGTGATCATCCGTTTCGCGGGTGACTCGGGTGACGGTATGCAGCTGACGGGTGACCGTTTCACCTCGGAGACGGCGTCCTTCGGCAACGACCTTTCGACGCTGCCGAACTTTCCCGCCGAGATCCGTGCCCCTGCCGGGACCCTGCCCGGGGTGTCCTCGTTCCAGCTGCATTTCGCGGACCACGACATCCTCACTCCGGGTGACGCGCCGAACGTGCTGGTCGCGATGAACCCCGCCGCCCTGAAGGCGAACATCGCCGACGTCCCGCGCGGGGCGGAGATCATCGTCAACACCGACGAGTTCACCAAGCGCCCGATGGCCAAGGTCGGCTACGCGACCTCCCCGCTGGAGGACGGCTCCCTCGACGCCTACCACCTCCACCGGGTGCCGCTGACGACGCTGACGGTGGAGGCGCTCAAGGACTTCGGGCTGACCCGCAAGGAGGCCGAGCGCAGCAAGAACATGTTCGCGCTGGGTCTGCTGTCGTGGATGTACCACCGTCCCACGGAGGGCACGGAGAGTTTCCTGCGGCACAAGTTCGCGAAGAAGCCGCGGATCGCCGAGGCGAACGTGGCGGCGTTCCGGGCGGGCTGGAACTTCGGGGAGACCACCGAGGACTTCGCCGTCTCCTACGAGGTCGCGCCGGCGACGGCCGCGTTCCCCACGGGCACCTACCGCAACATCTCGGGGAACCTGGCCCTGTCCTACGGGCTGATCGCGGCGGCCCGCCAGGCCGACCTGCCGCTCTACCTGGGCTCCTATCCGATCACGCCGGCCTCGGACATCCTGCACGAGCTGTCGAAGCACAAGAACTTCGGTGTGCGGACCTTCCAGGCCGAGGACGAGATCGCCGGCATCGGCGCGGCGCTGGGTGCCGCCTTCGGCGGGGCGCTGGGGGTGACCACCACCTCGGGTCCGGGGGTGGCGCTGAAGTCGGAGACCATCGGCCTGGCCGTCTCGCTGGAGCTGCCGCTGCTGATCGTGGACATCCAGCGCGGCGGGCCCTCGACCGGCCTGCCGACCAAGACCGAACAGGCCGACCTCCTGCAGGCCATGTACGGCCGCAACGGCGAGGCCCCCGTGCCCGTCGTCGCGCCGCGCACCCCGGCGGACTGCTTCGACGCCGCGCTGGAGGCGGCCCGCATCGCCCTGACCTACCGCACCCCGGTCTTCCTGCTCTCCGACGGCTACCTCGCCAACGGCTCCGAGCCCTGGCGGATCCCGGACGTGGCCGACCTTCCCGACCTGAGCGTCCAGTTCGCCACCGGCCCCAACCACACCCTGCCCGACGGCACCGAGGTCTTCTGGCCCTACAAGCGCGACCCGCAGACCCTGGCCCGCCCCTGGGCGGTCCCGGGCACACCCGGCCTGGAACACCGGATCGGCGGGATCGAGAAGCAGGACGGCACGGGCAACATCTCCTACGACCCGGCCAACCACGACTTCATGGTCCGCACCCGCCAGGCCAAAATCGACGGAATCACCGTCCCCGACCTGGAGGTCGACGACCCCGACGGCGCCCGCACCCTCGTCCTGGGCTGGGGATCCACCTATGGCCCCATCACCGCCGCCGTCCGCCGCCTGCGCCTCGCCGCCACCCCCATCGCCCAAGCCCACCTGCGCCACCTCAACCCCTTCCCGAGCAACCTCGGAGAGGTCCTGAAACGCTACGACAAGGTCGTGGTGCCCGAGATGAACCTCGGACAGCTGGCCGGCCTGATCCGGGCGAAGTACCTGGTCGACGCCCAGTCGTACAACCAGGTCAACGGAATGCCCTTCAAGGCGGAGCAGCTCGCGACGGTTCTCAAGGAGGCCATCAATGACTGAGGTGACCGACGCCCCCACCCTGCTGTCCCTGGTACCCAAGGCCGAGGCCCAGCAGTCGATGAAGGACTTCAAGTCGGACCAGGAGGTCCGCTGGTGTCCGGGCTGCGGTGACTACGCCGTCCTCGCCGCCGTCCAGGGCTTCATGCCCGAGCTCGGCCTCGCCCGCGAGAACATCGTCTTCGTCTCCGGCATCGGCTGCTCCTCCCGCTTCCCGTACTACATGAACACCTACGGGATGCACTCCATCCACGGCCGTGCCCCCGCCATCGCCACCGGCCTCGCCACCTCCCGCCGCGACCTCTCCGTCTGGGTCGTCACCGGCGACGGCGACGCCCTCTCCATCGGCGGCAACCACCTCATCCACGCCCTGCGCCGCAACGTCAACCTCAAGATCCTCCTCTTCAACAACCGGATCTACGGCCTCACCAAAGGCCAGTACTCCCCCACCTCCGAACTCGGCAAGATCACCAAGTCGACACCCATGGGCTCCCTCGACGCCCCCTTCAACCCCGTCTCCCTCGCCCTGGGCGCCGAGGCCTCCTTCGTCGCCCGGACCGTCGACTCCGACCGCAAACACCTCACCGAGGTCCTGCGCCAGGCCGCCGACCACCCCGGCACCGCCCTCGTCGAGATCTACCAGAACTGCAACATCTTCAACGACGGCGCCTTCGAAGCCCTCAAGGACAAAGACCAGGCCGAAGAAGCCGTCATCCGCCTCGAACACGGGCAGCAGATCCGCTTCGGGACAGACCTGGCCAAGGGCGTGATCCGCAACGAACGCACCGGGGACCTGGAAGTCGTCACCGTCACCCCGGACAACGAAGCCCGCGTCCTCGTCCACGACGCCCACGCCGCCACCCCCACCACCGCCTTCGCCCTCTCCCGCCTCGCCGACCCCGACACCCTCCACCAAACACCCATCGGCGTCTTCCGCAGCATCGAGCGACCCGTCTACGACACCCTCATGGCCGACCAGCTGGAGACCGCCGTCGACCAGCGCGGCAAGGGGGACCTGGCGACGCTGCTCACCGGCAACGACACCTGGACCGTCATCGGCTGAGAGCCGGCGCGGCCCCGCGACGTCACACGAGCCCGGATCCCGTTCCACGGGGTCCGGGCTCCGTCGTGTCGCGACCCGACTGCACTTTCTAAAAGTTAGCGCTTTCTGTACGATAGTGAAGAATCCCCCGCCCACCACAGGAGCGCATCATGAGCATCGTCGTCACCGGAGCCACCGGAGCCCTCGGCCGTCTCGTCGTCGAGGAGCTGCTGGCCCAGGTTCCCGCCGCCGAGCTGGCCGTCGTCGTCCGCAGCGAGGAGAAGGCCGCCGATCTGGCCGCCCGGGGCATCGAGGTACGGGTCGGCGACTACGACGACCCCGCGAGCCTGGCCGGCGCCTTCCGGGCCGGCGACCGGGTCCTGCTGATCTCCGGCAGCGAGGTCGGGCGCCGCGTCCCGCAGCACACCGCCGTGATCAAGGCGGCGGAGGCGGCCGGGGTGGCCCAGCTCGCCTACACCGGGATCCTCGGCGGCCCCGAGGCGGACTTCGAGCTGGCCGCCGAGCACAAGGCCACCGAGCAGGCCATCCTCGACTCCGGCCTCCCCTACACCTTCCTGCGCAACGGCTGGTACCACGAGAACTACACCGCCCAGCTGCCCGTCGTCCTGGAGCAGGGCGCGGTCGTCGGCAGTGCGGGCGAGGGCCGGATCGCCTCGGCGGCCCGGGCCGACTACGCGGCGGCCGCCGCGGCGGTACTGACCGGCGAGGGCCACCTCAACCGGGTCTACGAGCTCTCCGGGGACACCGCCTGGAGCCTGGCCGAGTACGCCGCCGAGGTGGCACGGCAGTCCGGGCGCGAGGTGGCGTACGCGGCGGTGGCGGGCGACGCCCACCGGGCCGTGCTGACCGGCGCCGGGGTGCCCGACGGGTTCGCGGCGATCCTCGTGGACGTGGACGCGGCGATCGCGCGCGGCCGGCTGGCGGGCACCAGCGGCGACCTGGCGCGGCTGATCGGGCGGCCGACCACCCCGGTCGCCGAGGCCATCACCGCCGCCCTCGCCTGAGGCCGGAGCGAACGACTGTCATGAGTATCTCCATCTGACGGGCATGACAGCAGCCTCGTCCGGCGATACCGTCGTGAGGTTGTGAGATTGGCCGGAAGTAGCACTGGAGGTCCCGTGAAGGCGGAGAACGAGCAGCGCACGGGTTTGCTCTACGGATTCGGCGCGTACGGGATGTGGGGGCTGGTCCCCCTGTTCTGGCCCCTGCTCATGCCGTCCGGGGCGATCGAGATCCTGGCCCACCGCATGGTGTGGTCCCTGGCGGTGGTCGCGGTCGCGCTCGTCGCACTGCGCCGTTGGCGCTGGATCGGCGAGCTGGTCCGCCAGCCCCGCAAGCTCGGGCTGACCGCGCTGGCCGCGTCCGTGATCAGCGTGAACTGGGGCCTCTACATCTGGTCGGTCAACAACGGCCACGTCGTGGAGGCCAGTCTCGGCTACTTCATCAACCCGCTCGTCACCATCGCGCTCGGCGTGCTGGTCCTCGGCGAGCGGCTGCGCCGGTCCCAGTGGGCGGCCGTCGGGGTGGGCTTCGCCGCGGTCCTGGTGCTGGCCGTCGGCTACGGGCGGCCGCCGTGGATCTCGCTGGCGCTGGCCTGTTCCTTCGCCACCTACGGGCTGATCAAGAAGAAGCTCGACATGGGCGGTCTGGAGTCGCTGACCGCCGAGACGGCCCTGCTGTTCCTGCCCGCGCTCGGCTACCTGCTGTGGCTGGGGGTGGAGGGCCGCTCCACCTTCACCTCACAAGGGCTCGGGCACTCCGCGCTGCTGGCCTCGACGGGGCTGGTCACCGCGATCCCGCTGATCTGCTTCGGGGCCGCCGCGATCCGGGTGCCGCTGTCCACGCTGGGGCTGCTCCAGTACCTGGCGCCGGTGTTCCAGTTCGCGCTCGGCGTCGTCTACTTCCACGAGGCGATGCCGCCCGAGCGCTGGGCCGGCTTCGGCCTGGTCTGGGTCGCCCTGGTCGTGCTGACCTGGGACGCCCTGCGGACCTCCCGCCGCGCCCGGGCCCGGCTGGCCGGTGCGGCGACCGGGGCCCGCGAGGCGTCCGGAACCGCGGCCGTCGCTTCCGCGCCGGCGCCGAGCCACGAGCCCGCGTAACCGCTCCCCCGGCTCCCCCGGCTCCTCCGGCTCCCCCGGCCCCGCCGGGCGGACCCGTCCCTCTTCCCCCGATACACCCCGCGATCCCCGGTACGGACTCCCGTGCCGGGGATCGTCCGCATTCCGAACGACTCTGACCGGATTGCGCTCTTGACGGTCAGTCATGCTCTCGCTGAACATCAGGCTCGCACTGACGCACCAACGCTCACCTGCACGATTCCCGCACGTTCCGTCTCATCCCCGACGGATCATCCCCCACGGAATCCCGGAGCCCCCACATGAGCCTGTCCGTCTCCCGGCGCGTGACCGCCGTGACCGCGATCGCGGTCGCTGGGCTGTTCGCCGCCACCGCCCCCGCCGCGCTCGCCGCGCCTTCCGGGGCGCTCGCGGCCGCGGCACCCGCAGCCGTCACCGCCGCGCCGACGCCGCCCGACATCCCGCTGGCCAACGTCAAGGCGCACCTGTCCCAGTTCCAGTCGATCGCCACCGCCAACGGCGGCAACCGCGCCCACGGCCGCGCCGGCTACAAGGCCTCGATCGACTACGTGAAGGGCAAGCTGGACGCGGCCGGCTTCACCACCACCCTCCAGACCTTCACCTCCAGCGGCGCCACCGGCTACAACCTGATCGCCGACTGGCCGGGCGGGGACCCGGGCTCGGTCCTGATGGCCGGCTCCCACCTGGACTCGGTGACCGCGGGCCCCGGCATCAACGACAACGGCTCCGGCTCGGCAGCCGTACTGGAGACGGCGCTGGCCGTCTCGCGCGCGCAGCTCCAGCCCACCAAGCACCTGCGCTTCGGCTGGTGGGGCGCGGAGGAGCTGGGCATGGTCGGCTCGCAGTACTACGTGAACAGCCTGCCGGCGGCGGAGAAGTCGAAGATCTCCGGCTACCTGAACTTCGACATGATCGGTTCGCCGAACCCGGGCTACTTCGTCTACGACGACGACCCGACCATCGAGCAGACCTTCAAGACGTACTTCGCGGGCCTGAACATACCCACGGAGATCGAGACCGAGGGCGACGGCCGCTCCGACCACGCGCCGTTCAAGAACGCCGGCATCGCCGTCGGCGGCCTGTTCTCCGGCGCCGACTACACGAAGACGGCGGCCCAGGCACAGAAGTGGGGCGGCACCTCGGGCAAGGCCTTCGACGCCTGCTACCACTCCTCCTGCGACACCGCGGCGAACATCAACGACACCGCCCTGGACCGCAACTCCGACGCCATCGCCTACGCGATCTGGAACCTCGGGGCGGGCACCCCGGTCCCGCCCGGGCCGTCCTTCGAGAACACCGCGGACGTGAACATCCCCGACTCCCCCGGCGCCGCGGCGAGCTCGCCGATCACGGTCTCCGGTGTCAGCGGCAACGCCCCGGCCACCACCAAGGTGGACGTGAACATCGTCCACACCTACCGCGGTGACCTGGTGATCGACCTGATCGCCCCGGACGGCACGGCGTACCGGCTGAAGAACTCCTCCAGCTCGGACTCCGCCGACAACGTGGTCGCGAGCTACACGGTGAACGCGTCCAGCGAGGTGGCCAACGGGGTCTGGAAGCTCCAGGTCAAGGACGTGGCGGCGCAGGACACCGGCTACATCAACAGCTGGAAGATCACCTTCTGACCGGTTCCTGGATGAGGACGCGGAGCTGCTGCGCGACCGCGGAGACGTCCGCGCGGCCCAGCTTCGCGTCCTCGACCAGGTCGCCGAGGTCCTCGGGCGAGGGCAACTGCCTGGCACCGGCCACCCTCAGGTACGAGCGGGTGGCCGCGGCCGCGTAGAACTCGTTCATCGGGGACTCCAGCGCCGGGCAGACGGCGAGGGTGTGCAGGAACGCTGCGGCGCGCCAGGCCGTGTCGGGGGCGGGCTGCTCGGGCACCAGCACCAGGTCGTTCTGGTGCCGGGCGACGGCGGCGGCCACCCCGGAGGGGTCCCACACGGCGGGGTCCGACGGCAGATGGTGGGCCAGCGCGGTCCAGGCCCACTCCATGGTGATCTTCAATTGCCGAACCGCTCCTGGAAGTAGCCCCAGTGGTCCGCGAACTCCTCTATGCCGGAAAGGAAGTTCTTCCGGTCCTCGTCGAGTTCGCGTTCCGTGACCTCGGTGATCAGCGCGGTGACCGTCGTCCCCAGCGCCGCCGCGCGCGCCTTGAGGCGGTCGTGGAACTCTTCGTCCAGGCGGATGGTGACGTGTCTCGACATGTCCATCACGGTACAGCGGTCGCGCTGTACGCAGGAGGGGAACGGCACGAGGGTGGCCCGGGACACACGTCCCGGGCCACCCTCGTGCGTCGCCGCCGCTACTTGGCGGAGTCGGCCGTCTTCACCAGCTGGTCCTTGGTGACCGCGCCGACGTAGACCTTGCCGTCGTCCGTGATCAGCGCGTTGACCAGGCGGGTCGACAGGATCCGGCCCTCACCGAACTTCCCGTGGACCTTGTCCCCGAGGGAGTTGAGGAACTGCTTGGCCTCCTTGGGGGTGTTCTTGTCGTTCTCGACGTCCTTGAGGTTCACGCCCGCGCCGGAGTCGATCCGCGCGACCGTCGACCATCCCTCGCCGAGCACCTTCACATCGCCCTTGCCGTGCGCCCCGCCGGCCAGCTGCCCGAAGCCGGGCAGGGACTCCAGCGCCTTGAAGCGCTCGTCGTCCTTGGCGCCCTTGCCGCCCTTGCCGTCCTTGCCGGCCAGGCCCGGGTGCGAGCCCTCGGTGAGCTTGGCGCCCTTGGGCGGGGTGAAGGCGAAGGAGTCGGCGGCCGGCTTGCCGAAGTCCACCTGGGTGAAGCCCGCTTCGACGATCGGCTTGCCGCCCTGGGCGGACAGCAGCTGGACCCGCAGCGGCACGCCGTTCTTGGCGTCGACGGCGATCTGGACGGACCCGACGGTGGAACCGCTCTGCTTCGGCTTCAGCACCAGCTGGTAGGCGTCGCGCCCGGCGATCTGCGCGGTGTCGCCGACCGTGACGTCCGTGGTGGGACCGGCCTGCTTGAGGATGTCCTGCGCGATCTGCTGCGGGGAGGCCGCGAGCCGGTCGCCCGTCTTGTGCTCCTGGCCCGCCCGGTCGCTCTTGTCGTGGAAGGCCTCGTTGGACTTGCTGTCGTAGCCCCAGACGTCGTTCCCGTTGTGGACGAGGGTGTACTCGTCCTTGCCGTCGAGGAAGGTGAGCTTCTGGCGGTCCGGACCGTCCGCCGCGACGCGCAGGGTGTGCGTACCGTTCGCCAGCTGCGCGATCTTGTCCTCGGGGTTGGCGGAGCCGCCCGTGACCCCGGCGCCGCCCAGCAGCCCGGTGGCCAGGGTCGGCAGGCCCAGGTCGGTGGTGATCTTCGCGCTGCCGGAGAGCTGCTGCACGTCGGAGGCCGCGACCTTCTCGATCAGCTGCTGCGCCGTCACCTTGGGCAGGTCCGGACCGCCTGCGGTGGCGAAGGCCGGGACCATCGCGACGGTTGCCGCGGCGACCCCCGCCACCGCGACCGGTACGGCGTAGCGCGCGGCCTTGCGCGAGGTCTTCGTGTTCGCTGCCATCTCAGAGCCCTGCCCTCTTGTCCAGGGCGGCGACCGTTGTCGCCGCACTCACCCGATCCGGTGGGGTTTCGATGGATCCATCTGACCAAAACGGCGGGCGGGGGGCGTCAGTCCCCGGGATCAACTCCGCGTACGACCGTGGGATGACACGGGAAGGGCCCCTCTCCCCCGACCCGTAGGGGTCGCGAAGACGGAGGGGCCCGTTCCGGTACGTCGGGCGGGGGCTAGCCCGCGCGGTGGACCACCGCGTCGCACAGCTCTTCCAGGGCCGACTTCGCGAAGCAGTCCGGCAGCGGGGCGAGCATGGCGCGCGCGTCCTGCGCGTACTGGACGGTGTCGCGGCGGGCCTGCTCCAGCGCGGGGTGCACCCGCAGCCGGGAGAGCACCTCGGCGTGCCGGGCGTCGTCCGTCAGGTCCCCGTCCAGCAGGCGGACGAGCTCCAGGTCCTCCTCGCGCCCCTCGCGCTCGGCCGTCTCCCGCAGCCGCAGCACGGGCAGCGTCGGGATGCCCTCGCGCAGGTCCGTGCCCGGGGTCTTGCCCGACTCGTGCGAATCGGAGGCGATGTCGAGGACGTCGTCGGCCAACTGGAAGGCGGTGCCGAGACGCTCGCCGTACTGGGTCAGGATGTCGACCACCGACTCGTCGGCCCCGGACATCAGCGCGCCGAAGCGGCCGGAGACGGCGATCAGCGAGCCGGTCTTGCCGGCGATGACGTCCAGGTAGTGGGCGACCGGGTCACGGCCGTCGCGCGGGCCGGCCGTCTCCAGGATCTGGCCCGTCACCAGCCGCTCGAAGGCCTCCGCCTGGATGCGCACGGCCTCCGGCCCGAGGTCCGCGAGGATGTGCGACGCACGGGCGAACAGGAAGTCACCCGTCAGGACCGCCACCGAGTTGCCCCAGCGGGCGTTCGCGCTCTCCACCCCGCGGCGGACCTCCGCCTCGTCCATGACGTCGTCGTGGTAGAGCGTGGCCAGGTGCGTGAGCTCCACGACCACCGCGGAGGGCACGATCCCGGGCGCGTAGGGGTCACCGAACTGCGCCGCGAGCATCACCAGCAGCGGCCGGAACCGCTTGCCCCCGGCACGCACCAGGTGCTGCGCGGCCTCGGTGATGAAGGGGACTTCGCTCTTGGTGGCCTCCAGCAGACCCGCTTCGACAGCGGCCAGTCCGGCCTGGACATCGGCCTCAAGAGCCTGGTCCCGCACGCTCAGTCCGAACGGCCCGACGACGGTCACGAGGGGTACTCCTGTCTGCTGACGATCCGATGACGATCACATGGATTGTCAATGTGTCGCTGCCATCACTCAAGCCAGCGTATCGGGTCTGTTTTCGATCACGCAGAGCACCTGCCCGGCAGCCGTCCGGCGGGCCTCCGGCGGGCACGCGCGCAGCGCCCGATGCGCACCGGTATGTTCAGTGAGAGCCGAAAAAACCGGAGAATCTGTTTTGTCCGTAACGATGACTGTCGGAGACGCGCCGAAAGGGCATCGGCTGGTTGACGCTGCACCCCGTCCACTGAGGGCGCCCACCGAGGGAGCGTGACCGAACCCCCATGATCATCCGCACCGAGTTCCCGTACGCGACCGCCCACGAGGATGTCCGGATCCCGATGCCCGACGGGGTGGAGCTGTACGCCCGGATCTGGCGCCCGGTCACCGGCGAACCCGTCCCCGCCCTGCTGGAGTACCTCCCGTCCCGGCTGACCGACTGGACCGCCCCGCGCGACTGGCAGCGCCACCCCTGGTACGCCGGACACGGCTACGCCTCCGTACGGGTGGACGCACGCGGCCACGGGTGCAGCGGGGGCCGCCCCGGCGACGCGCACGACGCGCACGAGCCGGCCGACGGGGTCGCGGTGGTGGAGTGGCTCGCGGCGCAGCCGTGGTGCACCGGCGCGGTCGGCATGTTCGGCATCGCCTCGGGCGGCTTCAACAGCCTCCGGATCGCCGCCCTCGCCCCGGAACCCCTCAAGGCGGTGGTCACCATCTGCTCCACGGACGACCGCTTCGACAACGACGCGCACTACATGGGCGGCTCCGTCCTGGCCGTGGACCTGCACGCCTGGTCGGCCGCCCTGCTCGCCTTCGCCGCCCGCCCCCCGGACCCCCGCTACGCCGGGGACGACTGGCGCGAACGGTGGCTGGACCGGCTGGAAGGCCTGGAGCCGCTGGTCCACACCTGGCTCGCGCACCAGACCCGCGACGACTACTGGCGCCACGGCAGCGTCCGCGAGGACTACGGGGCGATCCGCGCCGCCGTCCTCGCCGTGGGCGGCTGGCACGACCCCTACCGGGACACCGTGCTACGCCTGGTCTCCGCCCTGCCCGCCGGCCGGGTCCGCGGCCTGATCGGCCCCTGGTCGCACCAGTACCCCGACCGCGGACTCCCGCCCGGGCCGGCGATCGGCTTCCTGCAGGAGACCCTGCGCTGGTGGGACCACTGGCTGAAGGGCGCCGACAACGGGGCCGTGGACGAGCCGCTGCTGCGCGCCTGGATCAGCGAATCGCACCGCCCGGCGACCACGTACGCGGAGCTGCCGGGCCGCTGGGTGGGTGAGAGGACCTGGCCGTCGCCTTCGGTCGTGCCCGTCTCGTACGGGCTCCAGGGCGCGCCGGTGACCGTCGCCTCGCCCCAGCACACCGGGCTGGACGCCGGCCGGTTCCGCCCCTTCGGCAACGACGCCGACCTGCCGCCGGACCAGCGGGAGGAGGACGCGAAGTCGGCCTGCTTCGAGTTCCCGGTCCCGGCCGAGCCGGTGGAGGTCCTGGGCCGCCCGTCGGTCACCCTGCGGCTGCGGATGGACGTCCCGTACGGCCAGGTCGTGGCCCGCCTGTGCGACGTGGCCCCGGACGGGGCCTCGACCCTGGTGACCCGGGGCGCGCTGAACCTGTCGGCCCGCCGGGGGCCGGAGCGGGCGGTGCCGTGGCCCGCGGGGGCCTGGGAGGACGTCACCTTCGAGCTGAACGGCATCGGCCACCGCTTCCCGCCCGGCCACCGGATCCGCCTGTCCCTGTCCTCCGCGTACTGGCCGTGGATCTGGCCGCGGGCCGGCTCGGAGGCCGGCTGGACCCTCGACCCGGCGGGCAGCACGCTGGAACTCCCGGTCCGCGCGGCCTCCCCCGGCGCCGAGGGGATCGTCTTCGAGGCCCCGGAACAGGCGGAGCCGCTGGGCGTCTCCTACCCCGCCACCCTGGACGAGCCCCGCCCGGAACGCCTGGTCGTACGGGACGTCGCACGCGGCACCTGGCGCCTGGAGGTCGACCCCCGCCACGGGGGCACGCGGGTGTACCCGGACGGGCTGGAGTACGAGGAGGAGGCGGCCGAGGTGTACGAGATCCAGCAGTCGGACCCCCTCTCCGCCCGGACCCGCTCGGACTGGCACATCCGGCTCCACCGCCCGGACCTGGGCTGGGACGTCCGGGTGGGGACGAGGTCGGAGATCTCCTGCGACGAGGGCGGCTTCCTCACGTCGAACGAGGTCGTCTGCCGCGAGGGGGAGGAGGTCCTGTACCACCGCACGTGGCAGCGAAGGCTGCCCCGTGCGGCGGGGTGAGGGGGCGGGGCGGGGTCGGGGGGTGACCGGGTCTCGGCGGGGCGGTCTCAGGGAGGGGTTGGGGCTTTCCCGTCAGTCTCATCGTCCTTCCGTGTCGGGCCGGCCTGTCAAGGGCGCTC